>NZ_JBHLZP010000470.1:0-6262 GCF_042429965.1 Actinoallomurus acaciae | reverse complement strand
CGCGGAGCCCGTGCCCGAACCCGTGCTCGAGCAGGTGCCGGCCGGCGTGGCCGAGCCGGCGCAGGGCACGCCGCCGCCCGCTCCGGCGTACGACGTGCCGCCACCGCTCGACGGGCCGCTCGATGTGGACCCGTCGCCGCTCGCGCTGCACTTCACCCCGGACGCCGAGTTCACGCCGCTCGACGAGGAGGAGCGGAGCCTGCTCGAGGCGGCGACGCGCGGCGACCGCGAGGGGTTCCTGCGGACCCTGCTCAGCGTCCGCCAGATCTGGGTGCCGGTCGTCGACGGCGGCGACTCGATGCTGGCGCCGGGACGCCCCGGCTTCCAGTGGTACGTCGACGACTCCTCCGGGCGTCCCGTCGTGCCCATCTACACCGGACCGGGTCGGATGCGCGACGCGATGGGCGGTCACCCGTTCGTGCTGTCCGACCTCGCCAAGGTGCTGCGCTTCTGGCCGGACCCGGCGCTGGAGCTGGTCATCAACGGCGGCACCGCGATCGGCGCGTCGGTCCCCGGCGACCGCGTCACCCCGATGGCCGAGCAGGTCGACGCCGCCGCCGCGGCGCGGCTGGCCCGCGACTTCCCGGCGCAGAGCGACGCCGAACGCCAGATGTTCGACGTACGCGACGACGCGGACATGGTCGTGAAGGTCCTCATGGACGCCACGGTGTTCCTGCCGGTCTGGAGCCGTACGCCGCCCGCCGTGCAGACCCGGCCCGGCGACCCGTCGTTCCCCTGGTCGGCCGTTCCCGTACGCGGACGGCCGTCCGTGCTCGCGTTCACCTCCTTCGACTGGATGAAGGCCGCGGTCGGCACGACCGGCTTCGTCATGCCGACCTTCGCCGAACTGGTCGCGGGATGGCCGGATCACGGCTGGAGCGTGTCGGTCAACCCGGGGACGCCGATCGAGCTGGTGCTGTCCGGCGAGCAGATCCGCGCGCTGTCCGCCGTCGGCCTGGAGCGGGTGGCCGAGGACATTCCGCCGCCCGTGCCGGAGGCCGGGATGCCGCTCGGCGACGCTCCGGCACCGGTGCCCACCGGCGGACACCACCGCGAGGCCGAGGCGGCGCGTACCGACGTGCCGCAGGAGACCGGGGCTCGGCCCGGACCCGCCGCCGACCGGCCGGTCGAGGCGCAGCGCGGACCGTTCGCCATCATGCAGAAGGTCGTACCGCACGACCAGGTCGCGTGGCATCTGGAGCAGGCGTACGACCGGGTGGCCGGCTTCGTGCACCGGGTCCAGGACGTGGTCGACCTGAACACCCCGAAGCTGCTGTACGAGTCCCTCGGCCTGCTGCGCGAGGGCGCGCCGTTCCACCCGGACGACGCCCAGGTGCACGTCATCCGCTGGCCCGCGTACCGGTCCGGGCTCTACCGCATCCCGTTCGGCGGCCAGACCGAAGAGGCGATGCGATCGTGGGGCGACGGCGGCTGGGTGCTCGAACTCCCGCCCTTCGGCGGCGACGGCTTCGCGCCGGGCAGCGCCGGCAGCATCCGCGAGTACAAGGTCGACAGCATGCGCCTGCCGCACGGCTCGGAGATGTACGTCATCGGCAGCGACGGCTCCGAACGCTTCGTCGCACGCTGGGACGCCGACCGGCTGGTCTGGGGGGACACGGAGTGATTCGCGACGGCTACACCGCACTCTGGCGCGGTACGGAGTACGACGCCACGCCCGGCGTGGACGGCGAGGTGCGGCTCTACGCCGCCGCGCCCGCGGAGGGGTTCGAGGAGGTGCGCCCGGGCCGGTTCGTGCGCGTCGTCCGGGACGCCGAGGTGGACGACCTGCGGTACGTCCGGACGTCCTGCACGTGGCGCGGGGAGCCCTTCGTCGTCATCGGGGAGCACGGCGGCTGGGTCCGGTTGGAGTACGCGGGCGGCCGCGCCCCGGTCGCGGCTGCGCTGGGCTTGGAGACGGTCGACGCCGGGGTGTACCAGATCTGGGTCTCGCGCGAGGAGATCGAGCAACTGCGCGAGGAGAACATTTAGGTCATTCGGGGCGACAACTTCGCTTGCCCTGTTGATTGATCGGCCTTGACGTGATCGCATGATTCTTACCTCACGCATGACGAAGCGTAGGGTTGATATCAACGAAGTCGTTGAGGAGGTCGTGGGCGGTGCTCGCACGATCGGTACGAACCCCACTGATCATCAGCGTTGGCACAGGAATCGTCCTGGCCAGCGGCACCGCAGCAGCCCTCGCGGCGACGGACACCCCATCCCCCTCAGCGGATGTGTCCCCGTCGAGCAAGCCCGGCGGCACCACGACGGCGACGCCGACGAAGAGTTCGTCGAGTTCGACCTCTGACACCCCCACTCCCACGCCGACGGCGGTCCTCAAGCTGGCGTTCGCCAGCGTGCCGAGCTCCGTGGCGCCGGGCGGCAAGGCGTCGATGGAGATCGTCGTGACGCCGAGCGCCAGCGTCAAGAACCTGGAGTTGACGCTCAGCGCGGATCGCAGCGCCGAGGTGACCTCCGTCTCCAGCGGAAAGAACGTCTACAAGACGACGACCCTTTCGGGGCCCCGCCACGTCGCGATATCGGTCACGGTTCCCTCAAAGGACAAAACCGGCAAGGTGACGGTGACGGCATACGTGGTCGCCGATGACGCCAAATCCGGTGACGACGTGAAGGAGGTGACCAAGCAGCAGACGCTCACCATCAAGAAGGCGTCCTCGCCATCGCCGTCGAAGTCCAGCGGGTCTAGTAAGGGCAGCAGTTCCAGCAGTTCCAGTGGGAGCAAGAGCAGTTCGAGCACGTCGGACCTGCCGACCGGGCTGGGGTCGTCCGGGGGCGGGGCCACGCCGTCCGTCGCTCCGTCGAGCGATCCGGCCGTGTTGCCCTCGATCGCACCGACCCAGGCGCCGTCGACCGCCCCGGTCGTGAACACCGGCAACTCCCAGCAGATGCGCGGGACCACCGACGCGGCCGATGAGCTCACCTTCGACAAGCTGGCCAGTACCCAGGCGGCCTGGCTCGCCGCGCTCCTCGTCGCGTTCTCCCTGCTCCTGACCCAGGTACGGCTCGGGCGGGCCAACGCTCGCACGCCGAAGCAGAAGGGTGCGCACCGCAAGACGCACCGTTCCGGCGGGGCGCACTGACGTTCGTCTCCCCACGCACCGCCCGGTCGGCCGGCGGCGCCCGCGCTGCGGCTACAGGACTTCGGGGCGCATCAGTTCGTGGCACGCGATCGCGGCGGCCGCGACCACGTTGAGCGAGTCGACGCCGAGGTCCATCGCGTCGCCGCTCATCGGAATGCAGACGGGTTCGTCGGCCTCGTGAAGCCATCGAGACGACAGGCCGTCGCCCTCCGCGCCGAGCATCAACGCGACCCGCTCTCCCCGCGGTGCCTTGCCGATCGGCGTGGACCCCTGGTACGGGGTGAGCGCCAGCAGCGTGAACCCGGCCGCGCGCACTTCGTCCAGTCCGGCGTGCCAGTCGGTCATCCGGGCGTACGGCACGGCGAAGACCGCGCCCATCGACACCTTGACCGAACGCCGATACAGCGGGTCCGCGCAGCGAGGTGACAGGATGACCGCCTCGACGCCGAGGGCCGCCGCGCACCGGAAGATCGCCCCGACGTTGCCGTGGTCGACGAGATCCTCCAGGACGAGGATCCGCCGTACCCCCGGCAGGAGCGAGCCGACGGACGGCAGCGGCAGGCGTTCCATCGACGCGAGCGCGCCGCGGTGCACCGGAAACCCGGTCACCGCCTCGGCCACCGCGTCCTCCACGACGTACACCGGCGCGTCGCCGAGCACGTCGGACAGGGGTTCGACCCAACGGCGCGCGGCCAGCACGGACCGTACGGGATGGCCCGTGGCGATCGCCCGGCGGATGACCTTCTCTCCCTCGGCCATGAACAGGCCGTGCTCGGCCTCCAGGCTCTTGCGGAGGTTCACGTCGCGCAGGCGGGTGTAGTCGGCGAGACGCGGGTCGGCCGGGTCGGCGATGGGGATCAGGCGGGCCATGCCTCCAGTATCGCGGCCCCAACGGTCATGAGCCCTCCCGCGTCGGAGGAGCAACCGCTGGAACGCGTCCCTTGGCTTCCTCGCTCAGCTCGGTCACGAGTCCTCCTGCCTCGGAGGGGCGACGCCCGTTGACTCCCTCGCCTCGCGCGGAGGGGCCACCACCAGGGCGCGCCCTTCGGTTCCCCGGTTCGCTCCGGTCACGAGCCCCCCACGTCGGGGAGGGTGACCGCCAAGGCGCGTCCTGGGTTCCTCGCTTCGCTCGGTCAGGGCAGCCGGAGTTCGGTGAAGAGCGCGCGGTGGTCGCTGGCGGGCTGGAGGTAGACCTTCACCCGTTCGATCGCGCAGCGGCGGTCGGCCAGCACATGGTCGATCGTGATCGGCGGCCAGGGCCGGAACGTCGGCACGAGGCCCTGCCCGGTCGCGTCCGCGGCGTCGGTGAAGCCCTCCCCGATCAGCCGGCGCAGCGGCGCGTGGTCGAGCGTGGCGTTGAAGTCGCCCGCGACGATGCCGACCTCTCCGTGCGGGGTGGGCGCCGGGATCTCCCGCAGGTCGTGCCGCCACTTCGCGGCGTCCGGGCCGAGCGGCGCCGGTGGGTGCGCGGCCGTGAAGCGCACGGGCGCGGCGCCCGGCACCTGCAGGGTCGCGTTCACCATCGCGAACGTGGTGGGTCCGTTGTCGGGCCGTTCGGTCAGCGGATAGCGGGAGTAGAGACCCGTGCCCTCGGGGCCGCCGCGCGGATCGATCACCCGGTACGGCATCAGGCGCTCGATGCCCGCCGCGTCGAGCCGCTCGGCCGCCGCCGGCGTGAACTCCTGCACGCTGAGCACGTCGGCGCCGGTGCTCCGGACCAGGTCGACCAGGCCTTCATCGCCGGCCCGGCCGAACTTGAGGTTGGCGGTGAGGATCCGCAGGCTCGGGCCGGTCGCGTCCGGCCGCCCGCCGCCGAACGCCCTCGGCAGCACGATGCCGGCGTACACCGCGGCGAGGGCGACCGTGACCCCGAGCGCGATCCAGTTGCGGGTCAGCGCGGCGACGGCGAGCGGGATGACCACGCCCGCCGCGACGTACGGCACCACGGCCATCGCCGGGATCAGAATCGAGGAGAAGGAGGACATCCGGTCGACGCCGACGAGGCGCGCGACCGCCCAGAGGAGCCAGACCGCCACGAGAATCCAGGTGATCACCGATGTCCACCGCCGCCGCCGTTTGACCGGGCGCGCCGTCGCGTCGTCGTCCCGTACGGTCGCGAGTCTCGTCATCCTGCCGCTCCCCCGGTCGCCGTTTGGGCCCCGAGCCCTACTGTGCACGACGAAGCTGACCGCCGGGTTCAGGTTCGCCTATATACCAGACCGAATCTGCTAACACCACGTGGGCGGGCCGTCACCGGCGCCCGCCCGGGACGGCCGGGTCAGTCGGTTGTGACTGGGTTCCTTACTGAGGCCGATCCGCGACGGCGCAGCGTATCCACCTGGAAGTCAACTCACGGCCGTCCGCCGAAGTTCGTTTCTTTACCGGTAAGCAACCTTTCCAGTCATGACCCGCACGCGTTGACCTGCGAAAAGTTCTCCCTGGCCTCTTTGGTCACACAGGGAAGGGGAAGCTACAGTGCCCCTCTATATCCACCCATCCCCCGCGAAAGAGGACAACCGTGAGCGGACGTCGCCGCAAGGAGGAGCCCCCGGGCGGCACGCCGGATGACGGAAGGTCGGGCCCTCCGGTGCCACCCGGCGGCGCGGGCTCCGGCGGCGCGGGTCCGCACGACCAGCCGTCCCCGCAGGATCCGTACGGTACCGGCGGCGGGCACGATCCGTACGGCGGTTACGCGAACGACCCCACGGGCGGTGGAGGGTTCGCGGGTGGCCCGGCCGACGACCGGCCTCCCGGGCAGGGACGCGACGGCTACATCGGACCCGGCCTCGGCCGATCCGGCATCGGCATGGCGGCCAGTGGGTACGGCGGCTCGGACTTCCGCAGCCAGGGGTACGGCAACTACGGAGCGCCCCCGAACGGCCCGGGCCAGGGATACGGAGACCAGGGAACGCCCCCGAACGCCCCGGGCCAGGGGTACGGAAATCAGGGGACGCCCTCGAACGCCCCGGGCCAGGGTGGTCCCCCGCAGGGCGGACTCGGCGGCGCGGGCCAGGGTGGTCACGGTCAGGGTGGTTTCGGGCAGGGCGGTCCCGGCCAAGGAGGTCCCGGCCAGGGCGGTTCCGGGCGGGGACGTCCCGGCCAGGGCGGTCACGGGCAAGGCGGTCACGGCCAAGGCGGATCCGGGCGGGGCGGTCCCGGGC
>NZ_JBHLZP010000469.1:0-6281 GCF_042429965.1 Actinoallomurus acaciae | reverse complement strand
CGCCCACAGCGCTGATCGCCGTACCCGCCGCGCTGCTGTGGGGCGCCTCGCTGGCCGTCGGCCTGATCCTGCGCGACGCCGACGACCGCCGCCGGTCCGCCCTCGCCGAGGCGCGTACGGCCGAACGGCTGCGCATCGCCCGCGAGCTGCACGACGTCGTCGCCCACCACATGAGCGGCATCGTCGTACGGGCCCAGGCCGCGCGCGTGCTCGCCGGCCGGTCGGCCGAGCCGGACGACGACGTCTTCCGCGAGATCGAGGAGGCCGGGTCGAACGCCCTGACCGCGATGCGGCGGCTCGTCGGCATGCTCCGGGAGGACACCGTGCCCGAGCCCGTACCCGCCTCCGGCATCCGCGCGGCCGTGCTCGACGCCGCCGCCGGTCACGACGGGGTCGCGATGGAGCTGCCCGGCGACCTGGACCGGCTCGAACCCGCGCCCGCGCTGATCACGACGGTCCACCGGGTGGTGCTCGAGGCGCTGACCAACGTCCGCCGGCACGCGCCCGACGCGGCGGACGTACGCGTGGCCGCGCGGGTGCAGCACGATCCGGTCGCCGACGTGCTCCACCTGGAGGTCGTCAACGACGGCGTCGGCGAGCCGTCCGGCGGGGGATCCGGCTACGGGCTGGTGGGCATGCGCGAACGGGTCACCGCGCTCGGCGGTACACTCCGCGCCGGTGTGGAGTCCGGACGACGATGGCGGGTCGTCGTACGCCTTCCCCTCGACCGCGAGGAGCCCCGTTCATGAGTGAGCGCCGTGAGCGAATCGACGACGCCGCGCCCAGGGTCTCGCGGGGCGGCGCGAAGGAGGGCTCATGAGTAGCCCTGTGTCAAGCTGCCGCCGGTTGATCTTGTTTGAGGAGGGTCTGGAGGGCTCTGTGCTGGGCGGGGTCGTAGGCAGTGTGGTCCTGCCAGCAGTGCCAGATCACATACAGCCAGGCGCGGGCGAGGATGCGGGTGGTGTGGGGGTGGTCTTTGCCGCGGGTGATGGCGTCGTTGTAGAGCTTGGTGGCCCAGGGGTTGGTGCGGCGGGAGTCTGCGGCGAAGTCACAGATGGCGTCGCGGAGTTGTTTGTCGGCGGCCCAGCGGAACCCGGCGTGGCGGGCCTTGCCGGACTGGCGGGTCGAGGGGGCTACTCCGGCCAGGCAGATCAGTGCCTCGGGAGTGGGGAAGCGGGCGCGGCGGTCGCCGATCTCGGCCAGCGGTCGGGCGGAGCGCACGGTGCCCGAGCGGGGCAGCGAGGTGAAGATGTGCGCGTCGGCGTGCAGTGCGAGTTGCTCGGTGATCTGGGCGTCCAGCATTTTGATCTGCTTGACGATGCCGGTCAGCACGGCCAGCATGGCGCGGGTGATGTGGGCCTTGGCGGCTCCGTCGTCGCTGGTCGCGCCGCGGGGGGCGGCCCTCAGCCGGGCGTGCAGGATGGTGGGGTCTTTGCGTCCGCAGTAGCCGACGCTGCGCAGCCAGGCCGCCAGCCGTCGGCGCGAGAGCCAGTCGGCGCGTTCCTGGCAGTCGAAGCGGGCCAGGAACGTCAGGCTGATCGGGCTGTCGATGTCGGCGAACAGGCCGACTGCTGCCGGGAAGGCCGTCTTGAGGTGGGCGCGCAACTGGTTGGCGAGCGCGACTCGGTGCTTGACCAGGTCCTTTCGGGCGCGGACGGTCTGCCGCAACGTGATGGTGGCCGGGCTGTCAGGGATCAGTGGCCGCAGCCGGGCCCGGTCGGTGCGCAGGGTGTCGGCGAGTACGAACGCATCGAACCGGTCGTCCTTGTTGCCCGCCGATCCGTACCGGCTTCGCAGGTTCTTCAGCTGGTTCGGGGCGATCACCACCACGGTCAGCCCGGCCGCCAGAAGGCTGTCGACGACCTTGCCGTCGGACCGTTCGATCGCGACCTCGGATGCGCCGGCCCCGCGCAGACGGCGCACCAGCTCGGTCAGGCCCTTGCCGGTGTGCTCGACGGTGAACCGTTCGATCGTGTGACCGGTCGCGTCGACCACGCAGACGGCGTGGTCGTCGTTGGCCCAGTCGACCCCTGCGGTCACATCACCAGGTGCTACCGGTGGCAGGGTCATGCTGGCAGACTGCATGGCAGCCTCCTCGCTGCTAGCCCAGTGGGGAGGCACCCTCGTTTTCGGTGCCGGGACGCCTGGGCCAGTCCGCTCACTGTTCGGCGTTCAACGACGCATACAGCCCTGTCGACGGTCACGACGTCCCGGGCAGCCGCCGGATCCCGCAGAACTCATGATGGACCTCAACAGGATCGAGCGAGCCGGGCGGTGACCCGGCGGCACCTCGGGTGCATCAGCAGCCTCACGGCTACCGACACAAGGATGGTGCACCAGTGAGCATCCGCGTTCTCGTCGCCGACGACCAGGCGATGGTCCGCACCGGGTTCCGGCTGATCCTCGACGCCGAACCCGACATCGACGTGGTCGGCGAGGCGCCCGACGGCGAGGCGGCGGTGAGTCTGGCCCGCGAGCTGCGCCCCGACGTGACGCTCATGGACATTCGGATGCCGCGCATCGACGGCATCCAGGCCACGCGTCTGCTGGCCGGCCCGGAGGTGCCCGACCCGATGCGCGTCGTGGTCGTCACCACCTACGACGAGGACGAGAACGTCTACTCGGCGCTGCGTGCGGGCGCGTGCGGCTTCCTGCTCAAGGACGCCGGGCCCCGGATCCTCGTCGAGGCCGTGCGCGCGGCGTCGGAGGGAGAGTCGATGGTCTCCCCCTCGATCACGACGCGTCTGCTGGCGCGGTTCGCCCGGCCGGCCTCCGGTGCCGCCCGGCCGGTCGAACCCCTGACCGGCCGCGAGCTGGAGGTCGTACGGGCCGTGGCCCGCGGCATGACCAACGCCGAGATCAGCGACGCGCTCGTCATCTCACTGTCGACGGTCAAGACGCACCTGAACGGCGTCCAGCGCAAGCTCGGCGTCCGCAACCGCACCGAGGTCGCCATCTGGGCCTGGGAGAGCCGCCTGGTCGAATGACGACCCTCAGCCGCGGCGTACGACGAGCGTGCGCGCCACCATGTCGCCGAACCGCTGGTGACGCGGGCTGAGCGCGATGGCGAGCGCCCCCACCAGGCCGAAGAAGTAGCCGTCCACGATCACCATGGCCCAGCGGATCAGGTACGCCCGCAGGCCGGGCGTCTCTCCGCGCTCGGTCACGACCCGCAGCCCGAGGCAGCGCATGCCCGGAGTGCCGCCGAGCCAGCGGTGCGGCACCCACACCTCGGTGAACCAGTTGCCGACCAGGACGACGAGGAGGAAGCCGCCCATCGTGAGATACGCGGGCGTCATCCGGCCGTCGCCTCGGGGCAGGTGCAGCGTCCAGCGCAGGCCGAGCACCAGTACGACGGCCGCCGGCACCGTCGTGATCAGCCGGTCGAGGGCGTACTGGGCGTACCTGCGGAGGATCACTCCCGCCGGATCGGACACGCGCGTCATCATCCCATTCAGTGCCGCCACCGCGTGCGCGCGGCGATCTCTTCGGGCGCGAGGCCGTCGAACAGCGCGATCTCGCCCCGGCGTACGACCGCGACGGTGTCGATCATCGCCTCGCCCAGCGCCTCCCGCAGCGCGTCGTCGGCCTCGAACGCCGCGACCGCCGCACCCAGCGACGACGGCAGCCGGGGCACGCCGTCGAGGGTCGCCGGGTCGACGTCGACCGGCTCGGGGAGCGCGCCGCCCTCGGCCCGTCCCGCACGACCCGCGGCCAGGAGCGCCGCCATGACGAGGTAGGGGTTGGCGGCCGCGTCGAAGCACTTGATCTCCAGGTTGGCCGCCTGGGACCGGTCGCCGACCGCGCCGGTGACGAACCGCAGCGCCGCCTCCCGGTTCTCCAGCCCCCAGCAGGCGTACGCCCCGGCCCAGTGGGAGGGCACGAGCCGCAGGTAGCTGGCGACCGACGGCGCGCCGATCGCCAGCAGAGCCGGCAGCCGCGACAGGATGCCCGCCGCGAACCCCTCGCCGTCACGCGTCAGCCCGAACCGGCCCTCGCCGCCGGCCATGAGGTTGACGCCCTCGCGCCACAGGCTCAGGTGGACGTGCGCGCCGTTGCCGACGCCGTCGGCGAGCACCTTGGGGGAGAACGTCGCGCGCAGGTCGTGGACCAGGCTGACCGCGCGGATCGTCTCGCGGACCAGGACGAACGTGTCGGCCGCGGCGACCGGGTCGGCGGACGCGACCGACACCTCGTACTGCCCCGCGGCGTACTCGGGGTGGATCTGCTCCACCGCGACACCCGCCGCCGACAGCGCCTCGACCACGTCGCGCAGATAGTCCGACTGCTCGGTCAGCCGGGTCATGCCGTACGCGGGACCGGCGCAGGCGGGGGCGAAGTCGTCGCCGTCGCCGAGCGAGACGGCCCACTCGACCTCGAACGCGGCCTTGACCGCCATGCCGTCGGCGGCCAGGCGCTCGGTCGCGCGCCGGGCCAGGTGGCGCGCGTCGAGCGGGTGCGGCTCGCCCTCCTGGTCGTAGCGGTCCGCGGGCGCCCACGCCCAGCCGGGCAGGGCGGGCATCACGGCGAGCCGGTCGAGGTCGGGGTGCAGCCGCAGGTCGCCGACCGGCCCGCCCGCGAAGCGGCCGCTCGTGATCGAGTCGTCGATCAGGAACGCGTCGAACACGGGCGACATGCCGATGCCCCAGGCCGCCGCGCGTTCGAGGCGGGAGAGCGGCACCGCCTTGACCCGCGTGACGCCGCTGGTGTCCACCCACGTGACCGCGATACCGGTGATGTCCCTCGCGGCGAGGTCACCGGCCGCCTGCCGCGCGGCCGCCGCCCGCCGCGCACGCTCCTGCTGGTCCATGGCGTTCACTCTCTCGTTCGCTGGGGGCCGCCCGGCACGTACACCTTCTACGGCGTCGTGCCCCTCCCGGCAAGAGCGCGTGAGCGAGAGCACGCCTGCCGCGTCCGTATCCGGGCGAAAGGCGGGTAACTGATCGTTCGAGAGGAAGGAGGAGCGACCGAGTGCCCCCACCGCTGCCCTGTGTGGAGAACCTCCGTCTCGTCGACCACCACTGCCACGGCGTGGCAGGCCGCGACCTCGACCGGAGCGCGTTCGAGTCCCTGCTCACCGAGGCGGAGGCCCCCGGCCGGCTCGGCGGCACGCTCTTCGACTCCCAGATCGGGTTCGCCGTACGCCGCTGGTGCGCGCCGGTGCTCGACCTGCCACCGCACGCCTCCGCCGACGACTACCTGGCGCGCCGCGCCGACCTGGGATTCGCCGAGGTGAACCGGCGCTTCCTGCGTGAGGCGGGGCTCGACGCGCTCTGCGTCGACACCGGCTACCCGATGGACACGCTTCTCACACCCGGCGAGCTGGGCGCTCTCGCGGGAGCGACGGCCCATGAGATCGTCCGGCTCGAACGGGTGGCCGAGGAGGTGGCCGAGGCCGGGCCGGGCGCGGAGGGCTTCGCCGACGCGTTCCGTGAGCGGCTGGCCGGGCGCGCCGCCTCGGCGGCCGGGCTGAAGTCCATCGCGGCGTACCGGACCGGCCTCGACCTGCCCGCTGACCGCCCCGGGGACGCCGAGGTCGCGGCGGCGGCCGGACACTGGCTCGCCGCGATCGAGGCCGGCGCCCCGGTGCGGCTCGCGGACCCGACCCTCCAGGTGTTCCTGGTCTGGTGCGGCGTGGACCTCCGGCTGCCGGTCCAGTTCCACGTCGGATACGGCGACGCGGACGTCGACCTGCACCGTTGCGACCCGTTGCTGCTCACCGGCCTGCTGCGCGCGATCGAACCCACCGGCACACCGATCATGCTGCTGCACAACTACCCGTTCCACCGGCACGCCGGGTACCTCGCGCAGGTGTTTCCCAACGTCTTCGTCGACGTCGGGCTCGCCACGCACGGAGTGGGGCACCGGGCATCGGCGCTGATCGCCGAGATGCTGGAGCTCGCTCCGTTCGGCAAGTTCCTGTTCTCCTCCGACGCCTTCGGCCTGCCCGAGCTGTACCATCTCGGCTCCCTGCTGTTCCGCCGGGGCCTCTCGGACTTCCTGAGGTCCGGGTTGGACGACGGGGTGTGGACCGAGGAGGACGCGGAGCGGATCGCGCGGCTGGCCGGAGGCGAGAACGCCCGCCGCGTGTACGGGCTGGAGGAACGGCACTGATGGACGAGCTGAATCTCAAGCTGCGCGCGGCCGTCGCCGACGAGCTGCCGGCCGCGATCGCGCTGCGGCACCGCCTGCACGCCGACCCGCGGCTCTCGGGCGACGAGGCCGACACGGCAGCCGAGGTCGTACGCGCGCTCGACGCCGGGCCCGGACAGCGCGTCGCC
>NZ_JBHLZP010000468.1:0-6297 GCF_042429965.1 Actinoallomurus acaciae | reverse complement strand
GGGACGCTCCTGCCGCGCCGCCTCGCCGTGCGGGCCGTCGGGGCACTCGGGGTCGGGCGCGTCCGGGTCGCAGGAGAACCGGCAGCCGGCCACGACGGAGACGGCCGGCAGCAGCCCGGCGAGCGCGCGCACGATGGTCGACTTCGCGGTGCCCTTCTCGCCGCGCACGAGCACGCCGCCGACCGACGGCGACACCGCGTTGATCAGCAGAGCGAGCTTGAGGTCCTCGAGCCCCGCCACGGCGGAGAAGGGGTAGGTGTTCACCCGGCGTTCGTCCTTCCTCGGGTTGCGCGCCCCGTAGGTGGCCTGCAGGCGGCGGCCGGAGTCTCCTGGCTCTCGGATCGTCACCCGTCCCCGGCCTTCCGGCTCACGCCGTGGCCGTCGGTTGAGAACGAACTCCCCGGTCACAGTTGCGCGACAGCCCCGGAGTCTCACCGGGTTCCTCCGCGTACCGCCGACGCACAGCATCGCACACGACCGATCCCTCCTCGACAGGTGTGTGCCGGTCTGTTCCTGTTTGAATGGAACAGGTTCTACTTCTTCCGGAGGCGCGCATGAGGCTCGGCATCAACCTCGGCTACTGGCAGCGGGACCCCGTGGACGACACCGAAACCGTGCTCGCCGCCGAACGCCTGGGCTATGACCAGGTCTTCACCGCGGAGGCGTACGGATCCGACGCCTTCACCACGCTGACCTGGTACGGCGCGCGCACCTCGCGGATCGGCCTGGGCACGGCCGTGACGCAGATGTCGGCGCGCACCCCGGCCGCCACCGCCATGCACGCGCTGACCCTCGACGCGCTGTCCGGCGGGCGGCTCACGCTCGGCCTCGGCGCGTCCGGGCCGCAGGTGGTGGAGGGCTGGTACGGCGTGCCGTTCGCCCGGCCGCTCGCGCGCACCCGCGAGTACGTCCAGATCCTGCGCGACGTGTGGCGACGTGCCGAACCGGTGACCAGCCCCGGCCCGCACTACCCGCTGCCGCTGCGGTCCTACGGTGTGGGCGACGGGGTGACGGGCCTGGGCAGGCCGCTGCGGTCGATCGCCCACCCGGTGCGCCCGGACATCCCGGTCTACCTCGGCGCGGAGGGCCCGAAGAACGTCGCGCTGTCGACGGAGATCGCCCAGGGCTGGCTGCCGCTGTTCGTCGACCCGGAGCGGATCGAGCCGGTCTTCGGCGCGTCACTGCGCGACCGCCCGGACGACTTCGAGATCGCCGCGACGGTCACCACGATCGTCACCGACGACCTGGCGGCCGCGCTGGAGGTGGCCAAGATCCCGCTGGCGTTCTACATCGGCGGGATGGGCGCCCGCGACCGCAACTTCCACCTGGACCTGATCGGCCGGCTGGGGTACGCGGAGGAGGCCGCGCGGGTGCAGGACCTGTTCCTCGCGGGGCGCCGGGACGAGGCGGTCAAGGCCGTCCCGGACGCGCTGGCGGACGCGATCTCACTGCTCGGCCCGCCGGGCCGGATCCGCGAACGACTGCGGCTGTGGCTGGACTCTCCGGTGACCACCCTGCTCATCGCCGGGGTGAAGGACGAACCGACCCTCAAGGCCATCCGCGCCATGGTCCCCGCCTGAGGCCCGGCGACGTCACCGACCGTCGTGCGGACGCAGTGTCGAGTAGAGGATCTGGTCGTACCAGCGCCCGGCTCGCCACTGGGCCTGGCGGAGGACGCCCTCTCGTTCGAACCCCGCCTTCTCCAGCGCCCGCCGCTCGGCGAGGTTGCCGCGGTCGGTGAAGGCCTGGACCCGCTGCGCGCGGGTGTGGTCGAACAGGTAGGCCACCAGGAGCCGTTGCGCCTCGGTGCCGATTCCCCGGCCCTGGCGGCTCGGCCGCAGGCCGATCGCGACGGTCCAGCACCACGAGGTCTCCGGGCGGCCCCACAGGCTCTTGAACCACTCCACCCGGCCGGCGACGTCGCCGTCCTCGGCGCAGACCGTGAGGGTCCCGCCGTCGGGCGTGAGGAGCCCGGTCTCGGCGAACCGGCGACGGAGCTCGAGGGGACTGCGATACCCGAACCACTGGTGGGCGCCGGTCCCCTCGGGGGTGGAGAGCTCGGCTTCGAAGAGGTCGAGGTCCTTCTGCGTGACGGGCCGCAGGACCACTCGCGTCATGACATGCGCCTTTTGACTCGTTGATCGCTGTCGGGGCGAACTCTACGAGGTCGGTGGGGCGCCGGCGGCGGCCGGTCTCAGCTCCAGGCGCGGGAGAGCATCCAGGTGTCGCTCGCCTCGTCGTAGCGGAGTTCGTACACGCCGATCTCGCGGTCCGGGGTGGCCTCCACCTGCCAGAACTCCCGGGCGACCGGTGCCTCGGCCCCCGGGTGCCGGTCTCGCCACCAGTCGCGCGTGGTCACCCAGTGATCCAGGACGCGCAGCACGGTGTAGAGGCGGCCGTGCCAGACGAAGCGCGACGGGCGGCCGTCGGCCCGCCAGACCTCGACCGGGTCGCCGTACGCCCGGCTCATCCGGACACCGTCCACGCGTCTCGCCGACGCCGATCGCTGACTCCGCCCACGCGGGCCGCCCGCCTTCCCGGTCGTACGCTGCCGAAGTTGCTCGGGGGAAGACGAGCGTCATCGAACATACGTTCGCATCGACGTTTTGGGAAGAGGGTCCCACCCGACACCGATCGGTGATCCCGTCGCGACGCGCCGTGCGGATCCGGCGCCTCGCGCCGTCAGATCACCGTTTCGGAGCTCCCCTACCCGACAAAAGGATGAGCGACATAGCATTGAACAGGTAAAGTGCGATGTCGTGGCAAGAGGTACTCGTACGACAACAGTGCGTAACGCTTATTTTCACGACAATCCGCTTAAATGAGGCATAGCGGTAGTGTCGAGCAAAAACTCCGTCCATCTCGATCCGACCCCGCATACACTTCCTCAGCGGTCAACGGCTCTGGACACGTGATCCGTCGTCCACCGCCACGCCCCGCAGCGGCTCCTCTTTCCGTCCACCGCTCCCCGTTCAACCCCCCGTCCCGGACGGTCGCTCCGGAGGTGCTCGATGTCCGACGTGCAAAGCCCAACCGTCCGCCGTCGCCGACTGGGCATGGAACTCCGCAGGTTGCGTGAGGCCTCGGGCCTCATGATCGAGGATGTCGCCAAACACCTCGAATGCTCGATGTCGCGGGTCAGCCGCATCGAGACCGGCAAGTCCGTCGCCCGGATCAGGGACGTGCGCGACATGCTCGACCTGTACAAGGTCGGCGACGAGGCCCAGCGCGAACAACTGCTCAAACTGGCCAAGGACGCCCAGCAGCGAGGCTGGTGGACCGAATACGAATCGGTGCTGTCCGCGGGGCTGGACACCTACGTCGGGCTGGAGGCCTCGGCCGCCTCACTCCGTACGTTCCAGACCCACCTCGTCCCCGGGCTCATGCAGACCGAGGAGTACGCACGTGCGCTGATCAAGGTCGGGCGGCCCACCGAGAGCGCCGCCAACATCGACCGGATGATCTCCCTGCGCCAGCGGCGCCAGGCCATGCTCGCCGACGACGGAGCCCTCGAGGTGTGGGCCGTGCTCGACGAGGCGGTCCTGCGCCGGCCCATCGGCGGCGTCACGGTCATGCGCGCCCAGCTCGCCCGGCTCCTCGAGGCCGACGAGCTCCCCAGTGTCACGATCCAAGTGCTGCCGTTCGCCCGCGGCGCCCACCCCGGGCTCGGCGGTGCGTTCACCATCATCGGTTTCCCCGACCCGACCGACCTCGACGTCGTGTACGTCGATTCGCCGGCGGGGAACATCTTCCTGGAGAAGGACAGAGACGTCCGCCGCCACACCACCTGGTTCGACCATCTACGAGCAGCCGCGCTGCCACCGGACGAGTCGAGCGACTTCATCGCCGCGATCGCGGATGAGTTCAAGAAAACGTCCCCGTACCCACGGGGATGATCGGTTCACCATGAAAGGAGAGGTGGGGGATGGGTTGCGACCCCGATCTCGCGGACACCGGCTGGCGTACGAGCAGCCGCAGCTCGCAGGGGGCGGACTGCGTCGAAGTGAGCGTCCTCGAACTCGTGAGCGAGCGCTGACGTAAGCTGCGCCGAACGGCCGCGGGGGTCCACCCCCCGCGGCCGTCTTCGGCCCAGGCACGGGACGCGGAATGCGGGATACGGTCGGACGCGTACCCGAGCGAAGGAGCATGGATGCTGCCCTGGTCGGCCGAACTCACCGGACGCATCGACGAACACGTTCTCAGCAGCGACGTACTGCGCGGCAACCCTCTCGGCGACCCTCATGATCGCCCGCTGGAGGTGTACGTCCCGCCGGGGTACGACGAGGAGCCGGAGCGCCGTTACCCGTCCGTCTACGTCATCCAGGGCTACACCGGCCAGCTGCCCATGTGGCACAACCGCGCGCCGTGGCGGCCGACCTATCCCGAGCTCGCCGACCAGATGTTCGCCCGCGGCGAGGCACCGCCGGCCATCGTCGTCTACGTCGACGCCTGGACCTCGGTGGGCGGCAGCCAGTTCCTCGACTCGCCCGGCACCGGCCGCTACCACTCCTATCTGTGCGACGAGGTCGTACCCTACGTCGACGCCCGCTACCGCACGCTGGCGAGCCGCGACCACCGTGCGATCAGCGGCAAGTCCAGCGGCGGCTACGGCGCCATGGTCACGCCGATGCTGCGGCCGGACGTGTTCGGCGCGCTGGCCACCCACGCGGGCGACGCGCTGTTCGACGTCTGCTACCGGCCGTACTTTCCCAAGGTGGCGCGGCAGTTGCGCGACGCCTACGACGGGTCGGTGGAGGCGTTCCTGGCCGACTTCCGCGGCCGGATCGCCGGCACCAAGGACACCGACCTCCCCCTCATCGAGCAGTACGGCTACGCCGCGGCCTACTCCGCCGACGAGGACGGCACCGTACGGCTGCCCTTCGACGACACCGGCGGCGTCATCCCCGAGATCTGGGAGCGCTGGCTGGCCTGGGACCCCGTGCTGATGGCCGCGCGCCCCGGCCACGCCGAGGCGCTGCGGTCGCTGCGCGGCGTCTGGATCGACGCCGGCACCCGCGATGAGTACCACCTGGACTTCGGCGCGGTCGCGTTCCGGCGCGCGGTCGAGGCCGCCGGCGTCGCCGACGACGACGTTCACTTCGAGCTGTTCGACGCCGGGCACCGCGCCATCGAGTACCGCTATCCGCTCGCCCTCGCCTGGCTCGCCGAACGCCTCACGCCCTGATCCGGCGGCGGCCTCGGCTCTCGGAGGCCGGTCCTACCCGGCGGAGGGCAGGCTCGCGCGGAACACCGTGCCGGAGCCGGTCACCTCGACCGGCCCGCCACGGTGCCCGGCGAACACCGCGTCGCCGCGGCGCAGCTCCAGCTCCTGCCCGTCGCGGCGGAGCCGTACGCCGCCATCGGCGCACAGCAGCAGCTGCGGACCGGCGGCCGGCAGCACGGGCCGCCGGGCGGCGTCGAGACGCGAGAGCCGGAACTCCGGTGCCGGGGTGAGGTAGACGCCCTCGCCGTCGCGGTGTTCGGGCTCGATCACGTCCGGCGGGCCCGGCTCGAACGACGCGACGGACAGCAGCTCGGGCACGTCGACGCGCTTGGGCGTGAGCCCGGCGCGCAGCACGTTGTCCGAGCCGGCCATCAGCTCCACCCCGGTACCGCTGAGGTAGGCGTGCGGACGGCGCGGCGGGACGTACAGCGCCTCGCCCGGGCTGAGGCGCACCTCGTTCAGCAGCATGGCGACGAGCACGCCCATGTCGCCGGGGTTACGCTCGGCGAGCGAGGCGTACGGCTCGGGCGCGACCGCGGCGGCCCCGGCCACCGCGTCCTTCGGCGAGGGCCAGGTCAGCAGCGTCTCGACCGCGGCCCGCAGGTCGCCGGCGGTGAGCAGGTCCACGACGGGCCGCAGCGCGGCGATGGGAGCCAGCAGTTCGGCGCTCTCACGCGGGTCCCGCAGGCCGCACAGCGCGTGGAACTCGGTCAGCGCGCAGAGGATCTCCGGCTTGGGCCAGGAGTCCTTGTAGTTGCGGGACGGGTCGCCCTCCGGGGCGGTCTCGGCGGCGAAGCCCCGCTCGGCCTGCTCCCGGTCGGGGTGGACCTGCAGGGACAGCGGCTCGGCCACCGCGAGCACCTTCATCAGGAACGGCAGCCGGGGCCCGAAGGCCGAAACGGACGCGTCGCCGAGCGCCGCGCCGGGGTCGGCCGCGATCACGTCGCCCAGCGCCCGGCCCGACCGCAGCCGCGACGGCGCGGCCGGATGCGCGCCGATCCACAGCTCCGCCTCCGGCGCCTCGGTGGGGGCGGGACGGCCGAGGAGACCGGCGAGCACCTCGTGGGACCCCC
>NZ_JBHLZP010000467.1:0-6316 GCF_042429965.1 Actinoallomurus acaciae | reverse complement strand
CGGAGCCGCCGCGGCGGCGGGGACGCTGGCGATGACCGGCCGGCGGGACCTGTCGCCGGCGGGCAGATTCTTCCTCCACGCCGCGGAACCCGTGGCGGGCGGGCGCAACGTGGTGAACACCATCCTCGTCGACTTCCGCGGCCTGGACACCCTCGGCGAGGCGAGTGTGCTCACGGCGGTAGCACTCGGGCTGTGCCTGCTGCCCGGCGCGGACGGCGGCGGCCAGGCGGCGCCGTACGGCACGCTTCTCGGGCCGGGGCGGCGTCTGCTGGTCCCGATCATCGCGGCCCTGTCGGCGTACCTGTTCCTGCGCGGTCACGACGAGCCCGGCGGTGGGTTCGCCGCCGCGCTGGTCGCGGGCCTGGCGGTCACGTTGGGCGCGCTGGCGGGGCCTTCGGGGGCGACCGGCTCGTGGTCGCGGTGGAACGGGCGTCTCCTCGCGGCCGGTCTGGTGCTCTCCGTGGCGACCGGGCTGGCGGGCACGGTGCTGGGCAGGCCGTTCCTCACCCCGCTCAAGGTGTCGTTGCCGGGCGGGGTCGTCCTGTCCTCCTCGCTCCTGTTCGACCTCGGCGTGTACCTCATGGTGCTGGGGCTGACGGTCACCGCGATCGGCCGGTTCGGCCCGGGCGAGGGAGGACGGCCGTGACCGCGGCGATCGCCGTGGGCGTGCTCGTGGCCGGTGGGGTCTTCCTCATCCTCCGCTCCGACCCCGTACGGGTCGTCTTCGGCTTCGTCCTGCTGGGCCATGCGGTCAACCTCTTCCTGACGGCCTCCGGCGGACTGGTGCGGCGGGCCGCGCCGCTGGTCGGGCGGAGCGACCCCGCCCGGATGGCCGACCCGCTGCCGCAGGCGTTCGTGCTCACCGCCGTCGTCATCACGTTCGGCATCACCATGTACCTGCTGGGCCTGGTACGCGCCGACCCTCCGGCGGCGGAGCCGGAGGAAGAGCGCTCCGGCGACGGCCCGGCGGCCGCGGAGTGAACGGCTCGGTACTGCCGCTCCTCGTGGCCGCGCCGCTGCTGGCGGCCGGGTTGTGCGTCGCGGTTCCGGACCGGCGGCTGCACCGGGCGGCCGGCATGGCCGTCAACGCCGGCGTCCTTCTGGCCGGCGGCCTGTTGCTCGCCGCGGGCTCCGCCGGCGCGGTGGTGACCCAGCGCGTGGGCGAGTGGCCACCGGGTATCGCGATCGTCTTCGCGTCCGACGCCTTCAGCGCGCTCCTGCTGAGCGTCAGCGCGCTTCTCATGCTCGCGGGCCTGGCGCTCGCCCGCGTGACCGGTGAGGACGCTCACCCGCTGTTCACGCCGCTGGCGCTCGCCCTGTCGGCGGGCGTGTACGGCGCACTGCTCACCGCGGACCTCTTCGACCTCTTCGTGTTCGTGGAGGTCATGCTCGTGCCCTCGTACGCGCTGCTCACCGCGAGCGGCGAGCGCGGCCGGATCACGGCCGGGCGGATCTACGTCACCGTCAGCCTGCTCGCCTCCACGCTCTTCCTCGCCGGAGCCGGCTTCATGTACGGCGTGACGGGCACGGTGAACCTGGGTGAGCTGGGCGGGACCGCCCGGTACAGCCCGGCCGCCGCCCTGGCGGGCGGGATCGTGCTCCTGGCGATGGCGGCCAAGGCGGCCGTCGTTCCGCTGCACGGCTGGCTGCCCCGTACCTATCCGGACGCCTCGCCGGCGGTGGCGGTGATCTTCTCCGGCCTCCTGACCAAGGTCGGCCTCTATGTGATCATCAGGGTGTACGCGGTCGTCTTCGGCGGGATGGACCACTACCGCTGGGTGATCATGACGGCGGCCCTGCTCACGATGGTGATCGGTGTCCTGGGCGCCGTGGGCGAGCAGTCGATGCGCGGCATCCTGTCCTTCCACATGGTCAGTCAGATCGGCTACATCCTGCTCGGCCTGGCCCTGTTCACCCTGCCGGGGCTCACCGCGGCGATCTTCTACATGGTGCAGTACATCCTGGTCAAGGCCGCCCTGCTGGCATGCGCCGGCGGTGTGGAGACGACGTACGGCACCGGCCGGCTCGACCGCCTCGACGAACTGGCCCGGCGCAACCCGCTGCCGGCCGGGGTGTTCATGGTCGCGGCCCTCTCCCTGGCCGGGCTGCCTCCGCTGTCCGGGTTCGTCGCCAAGCTGAGCCTCATCCGGGCGGCGGCGGACCGCTCCGACCACGTCGCCGTCGCGGTCGCCACCGCCGTCAGCCTCTTCACCCTGCTCTCGATGATCAAGATCTGGGCCGGCGCCTACTGGGGCGAGATCGCCTCCGGTACGCGATCCGGCGGGCACCGGCACGCCCGGATCCGATGGACGCTCACCGCGCCCGCGCTGCTCCTCGCCGCGCCGTCCGTCGCACTCGGCATCTGGGCGCAACCGCTGCTCCACGTCGCCGGCACGGCGGCGAAAGGGCTGACCGACACCTCGGCGTACGTACGGGCGGTGACGAGGTGACCGGGCGGCCGCCGCCCCCGGCGCGGCGCGCGGCGGTACGGGCGGCACGCGCCGTGGCGTTCCTCGGCCACTTCACCCGCCTGTTCCTCCAGGCCAACGTCACCGTCGCCTGGGAGATCATCACACCCGGCAGCGGGCTGGCCCCGGCCATCGTCGAACTGCCCCTGCGAGCCCGGACCACGCTGGAGGTCATCGTGCTGGCGCACCTCATCATGCTGATACCCGGAACGCTCGTCATCGAGGCGCGGACCGATCCGCCCACCCTGTTCGTCCACGGGATGCACGCCCCGGATCCCGCCTACTTCATCGACCGGCTGCACGACCTGGAAGACCGGCTGCTGGCCGTCCTGCGCCCCGCCGGAGGTGGAGGTCCATGACCCTGGTGATCGACGTCCTGCTCGTCATGCTCACGGCCGCCATGGGGATCGTCATCTGGCGGGCGGTGCGCGGCCCCACCGACGCCGACCGGCTGATCGCGGTGGATCTCGGCTTCGTCGTGTTCGTCGCCGCCACCGCCCTGCTCGCCGCGGACGCACGCGCGCACGCCACGCTCGCGCTGGTGCTCGTCGTGACGCTGGTGGGGTTCCTCGCCACCGTCGCCATCGCCCTGCTACTCGAAGGACGAACGCCGTGACCGTACCGAACCTGATCGGCGGGGCGCTCGCCCTCGTCGGCACGAGCCTCATCGCCATCGCCGCGCTGGGCCTCGCGCGCCTGCCGGACGCCTACAACCGCGCCAACGCCGTGTCGAAGGCCGCGACGCTCGGCGTCGTCAGCGTGCTGCTCGGCGTGATGCTGCTGATGCCGGCGCCGGACACGGTCGCCGTCCTCGGCCTCGGTGTCCTGCTGCAACTGCTCACCATGCCGTTCGGCGCGTACGCGGTCGGCCGCGCCGCGTACCGGTCCGGCACTCCGCTGGCCGCGTGCACCCACCGCGACGACCTTCGCGGCCGCGACCGGTGAGCGCCTCCCACGCACGCGGGCGCCCGCGACGTTCCGGCGGCACGGCACGGGACCAAAGGCCCTGCCTGCCGCCTCCGCGTGAAGCCAGCCTGAGCCTATGAACATGCCCACGGTTCCGACGTCCGGCAACGTTCCCCACGGCCTGGCGGCCCATGAGGTCCTCCTGTCGCTGGACACCGACGGCGAGCACGGACTGACCACCGAGGAGGCCACGAGACGGCGGGAGCGGTTCGGCCCCAACCTGCTCCCCGCCACCGCGGGCGCCGGGGTCGTGACCCGGATGCTGCGGCAGTTCCACCATCCGCTGATCTACGTGCTGATCGCCGCCGGCGCGATCACCGCCGGGCTGGGCGAGTTCGTCGACTCCGCCGTGATCTTCGCGGTGGTCGTGGTCAACGCGATCATCGGATTCGTCCAGGAGTCGAAGGCCGAGGGCGCGCTGGACGCGCTGCGGTCCATGGTGCGCGGCGAGGCCAGTGTGGTCCGCGACGGCCGGGAGGAGAAGGTGCCCGCTGAGGACCTCGTCCCCGGCGATCTCGTACGGGTGGCGGCCGGTGACAAGGTCCCGGCCGACCTCCGGCTGGTCCGGCCCGCGGAGTTGCGGGTGGACGAGTCGGCGCTCACCGGCGAGTCCGCTCCCGTGGTCAAGGACGAGGCGGTGCTTCCGGAGCCGACGCCCATGGCCGACCGGCGCAACATGGCGTACTCGGGCACGCTGGTGACCTCCGGCAGCGGGACGGGCGTCACGGTCGCGACCGGGGCGAGGACCGAGCTGGGGAGGATCCACCGGCTCGTCGGGTCCGCCCAGACACTCGCCACCCCGCTGACCGAGAAACTCTCGTGGTTCAGCAAGGTGCTGACGGTGGCGATCCTCTCCCTGGCGGCGCTCACCTTCGGCGTCGGCGTCGTGCGCGGGGAGAAGCCCGTGGAGATGTTCACCGCGGCGATCGCCCTCGCCGTCGGCGCCATCCCCGAGGGGCTGCCCGCCGCCGTCACGATCACACTCGCCATCGGAGTCGCGCGGATGGCACGGCGGCGGGCCGTGATACGCCGCCTGCCCGCCGTCGAGACCCTGGGCGGCACCACGGTCATCTGCTCGGACAAGACCGGTACGCTCACCGAGAACCAGATGACGGTCCGGGCCGTGTGGACACCCGACGGCGAGTACGAGGTGACCGGCTCCGGCTACGATCCGGACGGCGAACTGCGCGACGGCGACGCCAACGTGGTCACCGCGGAGGCGAGCGAGGCGCTGCGATGGTGCCTGCTGGCCGGTGCCGGCTGCACCGACGCCGCGTTCGTCCTCGACGGCGGGCGGCGGACCCTGGCCGGGGACCCCACCGAGGGCGCGATGCTCGTCGCCGCCGGCAAGGGCGGCCTCCCGCCGGAGCAGGTCACCACGGCCTGTCCGCGCATCGCCACCATTCCGTTCACCTCCGCACGGGGCTACATGGCGACCCTGCACCACGACCGCGCCACCGGCGACCACGTCGTCCTGGTCAAGGGAGCGGCCGAACGCGTCCTGGCGATGTGCCGCGCGCAGCTGACCGCCGACGGCACCGCCGTGCCGCTGCGCCCCGACGCGGTGCTGGCCGCCACCGAGCGCCTGGCCGGACGGGGCCTGCGGGTCCTGGCCACGGCGATCGGCCCGGGTCACGGCGCCACCGCGCCGCGGCTCGACGAAGACGCTCTTCCCGGCACTCTGGTGCTGACCGGCCTGCAGGCGATGCACGACCCGCCCCGGCCCGCCGCCGCGGCCGCCGTACGCGCGTGTCACACCGCGGGCATCACCGTAAAGATGATCACGGGGGACCACGCGAAAACCGCCACGGCGATCGCCGGCCACCTCGGGCTGATCGGCGAAGGGCCCGACGGGCGCGTGCTCACCGAGACGGACCTGGCCGCCCTGCCGGCCGAGCGGTACCCCGACGCGGTCGACCGCGCGTCCGTCTTCGCCCGCGTCTCCCCCGAACAGAAACTGCGGCTGGTCAAGGCCCTCCAGGCGCGAAAGCACATCGTGGCGATGACCGGAGACGGCGTCAACGACGCCCCCGCGCTGCGCCAGGCCAACATCGGCATCGCCATGGGCACGGGCGGCACCGAGGTCGCCAAGGAGGCCGCCGACATGGTGCTCACCGACGACGACTTCGCCACCATCGAGGCCGCTGTCGAGGAGGGCCGCGGGGTCTTCGACAACCTCACCAAGTTCATCGTCTGGACGCTCCCCACCAACATCGGTGAAGGCATGGTCATCCTCGTGGCCATCCTCATCGGCGCGCGCCTGCCGATCCTGCCCACGCAGATCCTGTGGATCAACATGACCACCGCCGTCGCGCTCGGCCTGATGCTCGCCTTCGAGCCCAAAGAGGCCGGGATCATGAACCGCCCGCCACGCGACCCCGGCCGGCCGCTGCTGACCGGCGCACTGCTCATCCGGATCCTGCTGGTCTCCGCCCTGCTCGTCGGCGGCTCCTGGTGGATCTTCAAGTGGGAGGAGGCGATCGGCTCGGGCCTCACCGAGGCACGCACGGCGGCGCTCAACCTGTTCGTGACGGTCGGGGTGTTCTACCTGTTCAGCTGCCGCTCGCTCACCCGCTCCATGTGGCGCATCGGCCCGCTCAGCAACCGATGGGTCATCGGCGGCGTGACCGTGCAGGCCCTCGGCCAGGCCGCCATCACCTACCTGCCCGCCATGAACCACCTGTTCCGCACCGCCCCGATCGGCGCCCAGTCCTGGCTGCGGATCGTCGCGATCGCCGTCCTCGCCTCCCTCGTCGTGGCCGTCGACAAACGCCTGCGCCGCACCGCCTAGTGCCGCATCAAGCATCGTTCGCCCTGTTGTGGTGATGCGCCGTGTGGGTGCTGGCTCCCGCCTGTATCTGGCGTCCAGTCTGTGCGGGTGG
>NZ_JBHLZP010000466.1:0-6325 GCF_042429965.1 Actinoallomurus acaciae | reverse complement strand
CGTTCGGCGAGCCGGGCGACCAGCGCGCCGAGGCGTACGCCGTGGAGGGGCTCGGCCTGTGCGACCTCGACCAGGGCCGGGCGGAGCCGGCGCGGGCGCGGTTCGAGGAGATGCTGCGGCTCTACCGGAGCGCGGGCAACGGCATGGGCGAGGCGCACGCGCTGCGCCGCATCGCGGGCGTCGAGCTGGAGCTCGGCCGTTACGGCGAGGCGCTGCGGCTCCTGGAGCAGGCGCTGCCGACGTTCCGCGCGATCGGTGACCGGCTGAGCGAGGCCGTGGTGCAGATGCGGATGGGGGAGTGCCTGGTCCGGCAGAAGCGCCACGACGCGGCACGGCCGGTCCTGGAGGGGGTCATGACGACCTTTCGCGACGTCGGCTGGCGCACGTGTGAGGGACACGTGCTGCGGCTCACCGGAGAGATGCTCCTGGCCGACGGCGACCCGGACGCCGCGGCCGCGCAATTGGGGGAGTCCCTGCGGATCTTTCGCGACCTCCAGGAGTCGCTCGACGTGGCCGAGACCCTTCGCTGCCTCGCCGAGACCCACGTGGCGAAGGGGAACGAGGAGGCGGCCACCGCCGCGCGGGACGAGGCCCGCGGAATCCTCGTCGAATTGGGACGCGAGCTTTAGCCGATGATGCCCGGACGTTGCCACGCCGGCGGCCGACGAAACGCGCGGCTTTCGGCACCGACGCAGCGCCACACCGACAGATCGGTGGTCCTTTGGCGGACGAACACGAACAACGCTCCGTTTTCGCGACGAAGACGTCAGTAATGAAATGATCATGCAAGCCAATGCAGGAACATACAGGCCCTGAGGAGGACCCCCGTGCTGGATGCGGTCGACGCTGTGCTCGTACGCGAGCTGCAGCGGGATGGAAGGGCGACCTTCCAGGCGCTGGCCGACCGTGTGGGGCTGTCGCGTACGGCCGTGCGCACGCGCGTGCAGCATCTTCTGGATTCGGGGATCGTGCGCGTGGTGGGCATCGTGCACGCGTCCGTGATCGGAACCGGCGCCATCGGCCATATCTTCATCGACGTCGACGGTCCCGCACGCCATGTGGTGGAAGCGGTGGCCAGAAAGTCGGCGGCCTGGTTCGCCGCCCTGGCCACGGGGGCGCACGCCGTCGTCGCCGAGGTGCGCGTCCGCGACGACGTCAAGCTCGCCCAGGAGGTCGACGCCGTGCGCTCGCTGCCCGGCGTGCGCGGAGTGGAGGTCTTCCGCGTCATCTCCGTGGTGAAGGACGCGCACTCCGTCGTCACCGAACTGCCCGACGTGTCGCTCGACGAGATCGACTGGCGGCTGCTGCGCGAGCTGACGCGCGACGGCCGCACCCCGTACACCCGGCTGGCCGAGGTGGTCGGCCTGTCCCAGGCGGCGACCCGCGCGCGTGCCGTACGGCTCATGCGTACCGGAGTGATCCACGTGAGCGGGATCGTCGACTCGCGGGCCCTCGGCTCCGGCGAGCTCGCCGGAGTGGGCGTCCGCGTGTCCACCGACGTCGACACGGCGGCCGGCCGCATCGCCCGGCTGTCCGGGATCAACTATGTGGTCACCGGCTTCGGCCGGTACGACCTCGTCTGTGGGATCGACGCGACCTCCCGCGACGTGCTGCTGAGCACGCTCGAGGCGGTGCGGGCGGTACCGGGCGTCTGGGTCGGGGAGTCGTGGCACCACCTCGACGTCGTGAAACAGACGTACGGCGCCGACCTCGACTGATCACCCCTAGAACGCCTTTTTTCGCCGATTCCGGGGCGCGTTACCGCGCCCCGTGAATGTCCGGGCCCATTCCGGCTATGTCCAGGACTGAGCACGGCGCCTTGCCCTACCGTCGAGCCATGAATCTGCGGCAGCTGCGCTATGTCGTGGCGACCGCCGACCACGGCACGATGACCGCGGCGGCGCAGGCCCTGTTCGTCGCACAGCCGGCGCTGTCGCGGGCGATCAGAGAGCTCGAGCGCGAGCTGGGCGTCGAGCTGTTCGCCCGCGCCGGTCGCGGAGTGGCGCTCACCGACTCCGGAGAGCAGATCGTCCGGTACGCCCGCGAGGCCCTGAGGGCGGTCGACGCGATCGAGGCGTTCTCGGCCGAGCGCGACGCCGGCCAGCCCGGCGAGCTGCGGCTCCCCGCGACGTCCACCCTGGAGCCCGAGCTCACCGCGCGGCTGCTGCCGGAGTTCGCCCGCGAACAGCCCGCCGCCCGGATCCGGGTGGTCCGGTGCGACGGCCGCGAGTCGGTCGGCGCCGCCGTACGTGACGGCCGCGCCGACCTGGCACTGACCGACCTGCCGGTCCCCGGCGACCTGGCGGCGCACCCGCTCGAACAGCGGGAGATCGTCCTGATCTCCCCGCCGGGCCTGAACCTTCGCGAGCCGGTCCCGCAGTCGGCGCTCGAGGGCCTGCGGCTGGTCATGCCGGCCCGGGGCAGCGCCCGGCGAACCGAGCTCGACGGCGTGCTGTCCCGCCTCGACGTCACCCCGATCCCGGCCGTGGAGTCGAACGAGCGGGGAGCCTGGCTCACCTGGGTACGCGCCGGGGTCGGGTCGCTGATGTGGTACCGAAACCAGGTCGATGCGGTCGAGGGCCTCGCGGTCCGCTCCTTCATGCCCCCGATCACCACGACGATCGGCCTGGTCCACATGCGCCGCCCACTGCCTCCGGTCGCACGCGAGTTCCTCGCCTTCGCCAAGAGCCGCGGCTGAGCGGACGGCGCCTCCCCGCGCGTTGGAGCACGGGGACCGCGCCTCCCCGCGCGTTCGGGCACGGGACCCCGACGTGAGCGGTTTTGGCAGGCCCGCCGCCGTACGACCGGCCGCCGCACGGCGACCGCGCGGGCGAGCCGTTGCCCATGCATCGGTGGAGGGGCGGCGGCCGCGCCGCTCATACTCGGCCTCATCACGACCGGCGCGCTCCTCGCCGGGCCCGGCGCCGCCCGGGGGCGAGAGCTGCTCGGCCGTCCCGGCCTCATCGGTCTCCCGACCGTGGCGGTGCTGCTCGACTCGACGACGGTGTGGCAGGGAGCGAGCATCCCGTGGGTGACCCGGCTTGTGGTCCCGGCACGCTCCACGCCACCGGGCGGCGGGCGCCGATCGCCCTGGCCGTTCCGCTGCTCCCGGTCTCGGCAGCGCGCTAAGGCGTGTTTCGAAGCCCCGTCGGCTGGGAGACCCCGCCCTCCCAGGGGGCGCCGACCCCACTTCCATTGTCGAACCACCCCACACGCCGAAGGAAGACCGCGTGCACGGCTGTGGAGAACCCACGCCCCAACCGCTTCGAGACAGGTCCTACCGCCCGTACATCGGGGGGCCGCTCGCTCGCTGCCTCATCACCATGGTCGCCGGTCCGGCCGGTGACGGTCCGCCGGAGTGAGTCGGCCGGGTGAGGGTTGTCAGACGCCTGAGGGCGTGCCGGGTTCGAGGGGTGGGGCGCCGACCGGGCAGTTGTACCCGCACTCCGGGCTGGCCGTGGCCTGGTCGGGGCGGAGCACGTCGTCGTGGACGATGAGGAACGTCAGCGCCGCGCCGGCGAGGAGCAGTACGGCGGAGATCGCCATCGCCGTGTGAAAGCCGTGGCCGAACACCGCCGGGTCGTTGTAGGCGGTGCCCCGGAGACCGACCGCGGGCGGGATGCCGGCCACCGCCAGCAGGCCGGCCGCGCGGGCCACGGCGTTGTTCACTCCGCTGGCCACGCCCGCGTGCCGCATGTCGGCCGTCGCGAGCACCGTGGCGGTCAGCGGTGCGACCACGCCCGACAGGCCGAGGCCGAACACCACCGTGGCCGGCAGCACGTCGGCGACGTACGAGGCATGCGGGCCGATGCGCAGCGTCAGCGTCATCCCCGCGGCGGCGACGATCAGCCCGCCGGTCATCAGGTACCGCGGCCCGAACCGCTGGGCCAGCGCGCCCGCGCGGGCGGACAGGAGGAGCATCAGGATCGTCACCGGGAGCAGCGCGGTGCCCGCGACGATGGGGGAGTAGCCCGCCACGACCTGAAGGTCGACCACGAGCAGGAAGAACTGCACGCCCATGCCGCCGTACACGATGAAGGTCACGATGTTGACGGCGGTGAACTGCCGGGAGCCGAAGACGCCGAGCGGCAGCATCGGACTCGGGCCGTGGCCGGCCGACCGTCGCCGTTCGACCAGCACGAAGGCCACACCGGCGGCGACTCCCAGCACGGCCGCGACCGTCACGGCGGCGGTCGCGCCCGAAGGCGCCTCGGTGAGGGCGTAGGTCACACCGGTGAGCGCGGCGGCGGCGAGGACGGCGCCGAGCACGTCGAAACCGTGGTATTCGGCCTCGTCACGGCTCTCCGGCACGTGTCGTGCCGCCACGGCCACGACGAGGGCGGCGAGGGGGAGGTTGAGCAGGAACGCCCAGCGCCAGCCCGCCGCGGCGATGATCCATCCGCCGAGGAACGGGCCGATCGCGCCCGCGACGCCGCCAAGGCCCGACCAGGCGCCGATCGCCCGCGGCCGGTCCGCGGGGCTGAAGGACGCCTGGATGATCGCCAGCGCGCCGGGTGTCAGCAGGGCGCCGCCGATGCCCTGCAGGGCGCGCGCCGTGACCAGTACGCCGATGTCGGGTGCGATGCCGCACAGCGCGGACGCGAGGGCGAACCAGACCACGCCGATCATGAAGACCCGCCGGCGGCCGAACCGGTCGCCGAGCGAGCCGCCGAGCAGGATCAGCCCCGCGAGCGTGAGCGTGTAGGCGTTGACGGTCCACTGCAGACCGGCCAGCGAGGCGCCGAACTCCCGTCCGATGCGGGGCAGTGCGACGTTGACGATGGTCGCGTCGAGCATCGCGAGGCTGGAGCCGAGCACCGTGGCGGTGAGGACCCACCGGCCGGACGCCTCGGCGAGCGTGAGGTGGTCGGCGGGGGCGTCGGCCCGGTCGGAGGGCACATCGGAGGGCACCCGCTCATCGTCGCACGCAAAGGCGGCGACCTTTACCAGTGGTCGAAGCTGAGGGGTTCGTCCGCCGGCCGGTCGGAGCGGGACAGCAGGGCCAGGTCCGACTCGACCATCATCGTGACGAGCTCTTCGAACGAGACGCCCGGTTCCCAGCCGAGCCGGTCACGGGCCTTCTTCGGGTCGCCGCACAGCAGGTCGACCTCGGCGGGCCTGGTCAGCGCGGTGTCGGTGATCACATGGTCGCGCCAGTCGAGCCCGGCCGTCGCGAAGGCCAGCTCGACCAGCTCGCGTACGGACTGGGTGCGGCCGGTGCCGATGACATAGTCCTCCGGCGTCTCGCCGGCCAGCATGAGCCGCATCGCCCGTACGTAGTCGCCGGCGTAGCCCCAGTCGCGCCGGGCCTCCAGGTTCCCCAGCGTGAGCTTGTCGGCCAGACCGAGCTTGATCCGGGCCACCCCGAGGGAGATCTTGCGGGTCACGAACTCCGCGCCCCGCCGCGGCGACTCGTGGTTGAACAGGATGCCGCTGACCGCGAACATGCCGTACGACTCACGGTAGTTCTGCGTGATGAAGTGCCCGTAGGTCTTGGCGACGCCGTACGGGCTGCGCGGGTGGAAGGGCGTGCGCTCGTTCTGCGGCGTCTCGCGCACCTGGCCGAACATCTCCGACGAGGACGCCTGGTAGAAGCGGATCTGGCCGCCGCCGGGGCTGCGCGATCCGCCGATGCCGCTGACGACGCGGATCGCCTCGAGCATGCGCAGCACGCCCATCCCGGTGACCTCCGCGGTGATCTCCGCCTGCTGCCACGACATGGGGACGAAGGAGATCGCGCCGAGGTTGTAGACCTCGTCGGGCCGTACCTTCTCCACGGCGGAGATGAGGCTGCCCTGGTCCAGCAGGTCGCCGTGGACCAGCCGCACCTCGCCGATGTGCTTGCGCAGCCTGGACACGTGCGGGTTGGCCTGTCCCCGGACCAGGCCCCATACCTCGTACCCCTGTTCGAGCAGATGCTCGGCGAGGTACGAACCGTCCTGCCCGGTGATCCCGGTGATGAGCGCTCGCGTGGTCAGCGGAACCTCCAAGCTCACGGGCCTATGCCCGTTACGTGAGAAAAGAGGTTATCCGTCCGGCCGGGGGTGCGGCGACCGAAGCGGGGGCTGAAGACCGAATCGCATTCGAGATCTCGCTCACGGCCGGGCTCCGCCGTGCTGGATCGCGTCGTCGATGTGCGAGAGGATCGCGGCATCATGCTGCGCGTCGCGGGGGTCTTGAGACGGCGCCGCCGCGACGACGCGGGGCTGGTCCGGGTGTGCGCGGACGGCGACCTGGCCGAGGGCGAGATCCGCCGGATCGACGGGCTGCCCGCGGTGCTGTGCCGGTCCCGCGGCGCCCTGTACGCCCTGGGCCTGCGCTGCCC
>NZ_JBHLZP010000465.1:0-6333 GCF_042429965.1 Actinoallomurus acaciae | reverse complement strand
ACGCCCGAGGTGGGTGTGTTCGCAGCGGCGGATCGGCTCGCCGGTGGCCCGGTCGATATGAGACAGCCGGTTCAGCGGGCACCGCGTCAACCAACCTGCCCGGGTAGTACACCTAGGGCTGGTCGCGCCAGCGGGCGATCAGCTGGAAGTACAGGTAGCCGCCGGTCTCGCGGACGATGTACAGGACCTCCGTGTCGCGTGAGTAGACCATCGGGCCGCTGCGTGTCGGTGACGTCACCGCCTGGATGCCGTTGGCGCGGGCCATGGTGCGGGAGCGCAGTTCGTGCGGCGGGTCGGTGACGATCACCGCCGTGTGCCAGTGGAGTTTGTGGAACTCCTCCCCCGTCGCGACCATGCTCTGCAGTGTGTCGTTGCCCGTCGGTACGGCGACCAGGCGGCTTGCCGGCACTCCGTGCTCGTTGAGCCAGGTCTTTCCGGTGCCCGCCTCGGTGTAGTGGTCGCCCGGCTGGTTGCCGCCGACCGTCAGGATGTGCGAGGCGACCCCCTCCTTGTAGAGGGTGAGGGCGTGCCGCAGCCGCCATTCCAGCACGTCGCCGGGGGTGCCGTTGTTCTGGGTGGCGCCCAGCACGATGATCGCGTCCGAGTGCGTGCGGACGTCCTCCCGTGCGACGTACCAGACGTAGAACCCGGCGGCCAGCGGCGTGCCGACCACGAGCGCGACGATCAGGAAGAAGATTCGCACCACCCAGCGCCACGGTCGGTGCCCACCGTCGTACGGGGCCACAGCCGGAGCCGCACGAGGTCGTCGCGGCAGGTCCTCGCGCGTCGGGTCGGCCTGTCGCCGGGGCAGGTCGACCCGTGTGCGCGGTGACTCGCCGGTCTCCCGGCGGGTCTCAACGGTCGGTTCGGTGCCGTCCGGTCGCCCGGTGATCGCTCCTCCATCCATCACGACCGGTCAGACGAGTGTGACGGGCCGATGGTTCGTTACCCCTTGGACTTTATCGCCGCGCGCCCCGCTTCCAGGCGTGCCACGGGGATGCGGAACGGCGAGCAGGAGACGTAGTCCAGGCCGACCTCGTGGAAGAAGTGGACCGAGTCCGGGTCGCCGCCGTGCTCGCCGCAGATGCCCAGCTTGAGGTCCGGTCGCGTCGCGCGGCCCTCCTCCACGGCGATCCGTACGAGCCGTCCGACCCCGTCGACGTCGAGCGTCTCGAACGGGGACACGCCGAAGATGCCGAGTTCGAGGTAGCGGCCGAAGAACGCCGACTCGACGTCGTCGCGCGAGAAGCCCCAGGTGGTCTGGGTGAGGTCGTTGGTGCCGAAGGAGAAGAACTCGGCGGCCTCGGCGATCTGCCCGGCCGTCATCGCGGCACGCGGCAGCTCGATCATCGTGCCGATCAGCGCCTCGACGCCGACTTCGGCCAGCACCTTCTCGGCCTCCTCGCGGATGAACTCCAGCTCCTGCACGGCGCCGACGAGCGGGATCATGATCTCCGCGTGCGGCTCCCGGCCGGCCTCCCTCACCTCGGCCGCGGCCTCGGCGATCGCGCGTACCTGCATGCCGAACAGGCCGGGGATCACCACGCCGAGCCGTACGCCGCGCAGGCCGAGCATGGGGTTCTGCTCGTGCAGCCGGCGTACCGCCTCCAGCAGCCGCTCGTCGTCGGCCGAGGCGTCGCCGGTGGCGACCTTGACGGTCAGATCGGTCAGGTCGGGCAGGAACTCGTGCAGCGGCGGGTCGATCAGCCGGATCGTCACCGGCAGCCCGTCCATCGCCTCGAAGATCTCCTTGAAGTCCTGCTTCTGCAGCGGCTCCAGGGCCTGGAGGGCGGCGCGCCGGTCATCCCTGGTCTCGGCGAGGATGAGGTCCTCGACGTACTGCCGGCGCTCGCCGAGGAACATGTGCTCGGTCCGGCACAGGCCGATCCCCTGGGCGCCAAACCGGCGGGCGCGGGCGGCGTCCTCGCCGTTGTCGGCGTTGGCGCGTACGGCCAGGCGGCGCCGTGAGTCGGCGTGACGCATGAGCCGGTCCACCGACGTGACCAGCTCGTCGCCGCCTGCGGCCGACAGCGCGCCCTCGAAGTACTGGACCACCGGCGAGTCCACGACCGCGACCTCACCGAGGTAGACGGCGCCGGTGGTGCCGTCGATGGAGATCACGTCGCCCTCTTTGATCGTCACGTCGCCGGGCGCGGTCGCCTGGCGCGCCCTGACGTCGATGTCCAGTTCTTCGGCGCCGCACACGCAGGTCTTGCCCATGCCGCGGGCGACCACCGCGGCGTGCGAGGTCTTGCCGCCGCGGGAGGTGAGGATGCCGCGGGCGGCGATCATGCCGTTGAGGTCGTCGGGGCTGGTCTCACGGCGCAGGAGGATGACGTCCTCGCCGTCGTCGGCCAGCTCGACGGCCCGGCCGGGGGTGAACACGGCCTTGCCGACGGCGGCGCCGGGCGAGGCGCCCATGCCCGCGGTGATCGTCTTGACGTCGTCGGCGATCTCGCCGAACCGGGGGAACATCAGCTGGGCGAGCTGGTCGCCGGTCACGCGGCGTACGGCCTCGTCCGCGTCGATGAGGTTCTGGTCGACGAGCTGGACGGCGATGCGGAACGCCGCGGCCGCGGTCCGCTTGCCCACGCGCGTCTGGAGCATCCAGAGCTTGCCGCTCTCGATGGTGAACTCGATGTCGCACAGGTCGCGGTAGTGGTTCTCGAGCGTCTCCATGATCTGCAGGAGCTCGTCGTAGGACCTCTTGTCGATCTGTTCGAGGTCGGCCAGCGGCACGGTGCTGCGGATGCCGGCGACGACGTCCTCGCCCTGGGCGTTCTGGAGGTAGTCGCCGTAGACGCCCTGCTGGCCGGAGGCCGGGTCGCGGGTGAAGGCCACGCCGGTGCCCGAGTCCATGCCCAGGTTGCCGAAGACCATGGCGACGATGTTGACCGCGGTGCCGAGGTCGGCCGGGATGCGCTCCTGGCGGCGGTAGAGGATGGCGCGCGGGGCGTTCCAGGAGCCGAAGACCGCCTTGATCGCCAGGTCCATCTGCTCGCGCGGGTCGGTGGGGAACTCCCGCCCGGCGTTCTCCCGGACGATCTTCTTGTACGTCTGGACCAGGCCCTTGAAGTCGTCCGTCTCCAGGTCGAGGTCGGACTCGACGCCCTTGGCCTCCTTCGCCTCGTCGATCGCCGTCTCGAACAGGTCCCCCTCGATGTCCAGCACGGTCTTGCCGAACATCTGGATCAGGCGGCGGTAGGAGTCCCACGCGAACCGCTCGTTGCCGGACCGCTCGGCCAGGCCGTGCACGGACTCGTCGTTCAGGCCGATGTTGAGGACCGTCTCCATCATGCCGGGCATCGAGAACTTGGCCCCGGAGCGGACGCTGACCAGCAGCGGGTCGTCCGGCTGCCCGAGGCGCCTGCCCATCTCCCGCTCCAGCGCCGAAAGGTAGCGTCCGACCTCCTCGTCGAGCCCCTCGGGCATGGCCTCATGATCCAGGTAGTAACGGCAGGCCGCCGAGGTGATCGTGAACCCGGGCGGCACGGGCAGGCCCAGGTTGGTCATCTCGGCGAGGTTGGCGCCTTTGCCACCAAGCAGGTCTTTGAGATCCTTGTTGCCCTCGGTGAAGTCGTACACATACTTCGGCATTAGGGACGCTTCCTCACTCCCGGCGCGGCGAATGCGGTGACTCTACCCACCTCTCGGTGATTCGCCGGTCACTGTCGGCTTTCATAGCCATTTCCGCAGCTCAGAGTAGGTAAAGTGGTCTATTCCAATACCGACATTCCCGGCAATATAGCCAAATAACCCCCGAAGACGATCTACTTTCGGCCCCCTGCGACTATGGACATACCCGCGCACGTCTCTGGGGATGATGCCGCCATGAGACCCGTGACGGATGGGGGTACGGGCGACCCCTTCGCCCCCATCGCGGAGTACGGCTTTCTGTCCGACGCCGAGACCACCGCGCTGCTCGCGCCGAGCGGCAACGTGGAGTGGATGTGCCTGCCGCGGTTCGACTCTCCGAGCGTGTTCGGCTCACTGCTCGACCGCGACGCCGGCTACTTCCGCGTGGGCCCGGCCGGGGTCGACGTACCCGCCGCCCGCCGCTACATCCCCGGCACGCTGGTGGTGGAGACCACCTGGTGGACGCCCGGCGGCTGGCTCGTCGTACTGGACACGCTGCTGATGGGGCCCTGGCACCACGAGACCGAGCGTTCGCACACCCACCGGCGCGCGCCCACCGACTACGACGCCGACCACGTGCTCCTGCGCATGATCCGCTGTGTGAACGGCCAGGTCCAGCTGCGCCTCGACTGCCTGCCGGCGTTCGACTACGGCCGGGTGCCGGCCTCCTGGGTGTACACCGGGCCGGGGTACCACGAGGCGCTCGCCTCCGCCGACGGCGTCGACCTGCGGCTGACCACCGACATGAACGTCGGGTTCGAGAGCTCCCTCGCCACCGCCCGTACGCTCCTCAAACAGGGCGACACGCGCTTCGTCACGCTCTCCTGGAGCGAGCACCCGCCGCCGAAGACCTACGACGAGGCGCAGAGCCGGCTGATCTGGACCGTGCACCACTGGCAGCACTGGCTGGACCGCGGCCGGTTCCCCGACCACCCCTGGCGCGGCCACCTGCAGCGCAGCGCGCTCACCCTCAAGGGCCTGACGTACGCGCCCACCGGCGCGGTCGTCGCCGCGCCGACCACGTCACTGCCCGAGAGGCCGGGCGCGGACCGCAACTGGGACTACCGCTTCACCTGGATCCGCGACGCGACGATGGCCCTGTGGGCCTTCTACACGCTCGGCTTCGACTGGGAGGCGAACGACTTCTTCTACTTCATCGCCGACGTCGCCGAGGCCGCCGACGCCGCCGGCGGGCACGTGCAGATCATGTACGGGATCGACGGCCGCGCGAACCTGGAGGAGGCCGTCCTCGACCACCTCACCGGGTACGACGGCGCCCGCCCCGTACGCATCGGGAACGGCGCCTACCTGCAAGGACAGCACGACGTGTGGGGCGGCATCATCGGCTCGATCTTCCTGTACGTCCGCAAGCGCGACCGGCTCGACGACCGCCTCTGGTCGATCATCGTCAAGCAGGTCGAGGCCGCCCTCGCGCACTGGCGCGGGCCGGACCACGGCATGTGGGAGGTACGCGGCGAGCGCCGGCACTTCACCTCCTCCAAGCTCTTCTGCTGGGTGGCCGCCCACCGCGGCGCGCAGCTCGCCCTGATCCGCGGCGACACCGAGCGGGCGATGGAGTGGCAGGGGGCAGCCGACGAGATCCACGCCGACATCCTGGCGAACGCCGTCGACGAGCGCGGGGTGTTCGTCCAGCACTACGAGACGACCGCGCTCGACGCGTCGGCGCTGCTCATCCCGCTGGTCGGCTTCCTGCCCCCGGACGACCCGCGGGTCCGCGCGACCGTCTTCGCGGTCGCCGACGAGCTGACCGAGGACGACCTGGTCTACCGCTACTGGCCGGAGGAGACCGACGACGGCTTCGGCGGCTGCCGCGAGGGCACCTTCACGATGTGCTCGTTCTGGCTGGTGTCGGCGTTCGTGCTGATCGGCGAGCTGGACCGCGCCATCGCCCTGTGCGAGAAGATCCTCTCCTACGCCAGCCCGCTCCAGCTGTACGCCGAGGAGATCGACGTGCACAGCGGCCGCCACCTGGGCAACTTCCCGCAGGCCTTCACCCATCTCGCGCTGATCAACGCGGTGATGATGGTCATCCGCGCCGAACGCCGCGGGCCCCGCGCCCCGTTCGTCTGACCCACCCGGGGGTGCGCCGGACGGCGCCTGCCTCTATTCGCCGACTACCACGGCCGCCCGAACGCGTCGCATGTTCTCGGACTGATCGCCGAGGTGCTCGACGGGGTCGGCCAGACCGCGGCCTGGGGCGATGACCGTGAAGGCGTGTACGCCTTCACCGCCCGCGTCGCCGATCGCGAGCTCCAGGGCATCGTGCGGGAGGAGCGCGCCGAGACGGGGAGGCTGACGCACGTGACCCTGTTCCTGCGGCCGTACGCGGTGCTGCGGACCGCGATCGGCGAGATGCGGGAGGCGTTGGAACGGTCGCCGCTGCCCGTCCGGACGTGAGCGATGACCACGCCACGGCCGGGACGCCCCGTTCGCGGGTCGGCGACCGGGCGTGCCTGTCTCGAAGTGGTTGGGTCGCGGGTTTTCCACAGCCGTGCGTGTGGTCTTCTTTTGGCGTGTGGGGTGGCTTGACAATGGAATTGGGGTCGGCGCCGCCTGGGAGGGCGGGGAGTGTCCGGGACGGAGGGACTGCGAAACACGCTCTAGATCGTTGATGGGTTATTGGTGGGCCGGTCGCTGGCATGGTGAAGGGCGCCCATGATCAGTGTGTGAAGACAA
>NZ_JBHLZP010000464.1:0-6361 GCF_042429965.1 Actinoallomurus acaciae | reverse complement strand
CGGCGGCGGACCGGCCGCGCGTCGTCGACGCGCTCGCCGACCTGACGCGTGCCCTGCACGCCCTGCCGGTCGCGCACTGCCCGTTCGACCGGCGGCTCGCGGTGACGGTGCCGCAGGCGCTGGCGGCCGAGGTCGACCTGGACGACCTGGACGACGAACGCCGCGGCCGGACCCACGAGGACCTGGTCGCCGAACTCCTGGCCACCCGGCCGCGCGAGGAGGACCTGGCGGTCTGCCACGGCGACCTGTGCGTGCCGAACGTGTTGTTCGACCCCGGAACGTGCGAGGTGACCGGCGTGATCGACACAGACCGCCTCGGCGTCGCGGACCGCTGGGCCGACCTGGCGATCGTCACGCGTTCGCTGGCCGCCCGCGACAACCCGCAGTACGGCCCGTGGGCCACCGGCCGGCTCCTGGACCGCTACCGCGTCCCACCCGACCCGGCGAAGACCGCGTTCTACCGGCTGCTGGATGAGTTCTGGTGAGCGCTACGCGCGGCCCAGCACCGTACGGAGGCGGTCGGGATAGTCGGTGACGATGGCGTCGGCGCCGAACGCGATGTACCGCGCCATCTCCACCGGTTCGTTCACCGTCCACACGACCATGGCCAGCCCATGGTCGTGCGCGGCGGTGACCAGCTCCGGAGTGACCATGAAGCGGTGCGGCGAGATCATCGTGGCGCCCGCGCCCGCCGCCGCGGCGGCCAGGCCGCCGGCCGGGTCGTGCCCGGCCATCCATGACGCGTCGAGCGTGTCCGGCTCGACCAGCGCGACCCGCTCACCGGCGGGCAGCAGCCCGCGTGCGACGCCGAGGACCCGCCAGTCGAACGCCAGCAGCCGCGAGCGTTCGGTGAGCCCGTACGAGTCGAGGACCTTCACGGCGGTCGCGGTGATCGTTTCGACCTCGGGCCAGGACGGGTCGGTCTTGATCTCGACGGAGAGCCGTACGTCGTGCGGGGCGAAGAGCTCGCAGGCCTCGGCCAGCGTGGGCACCTCGGCCCCCGGCAGCGGCGTCTGCGTCGAGGCGAACCGCGGATGCGGGACACCGGCGTCGACCGTCTTGACCTGCGCGAGGGTGAGCTCACGTATCGGCCGGCCGACATAGGGGTACAGCGGGTCCTGCGGCCGGTACGGCCCACGGTCGCGTACGGTGTCGCCGCGCAGCGCCTGGTCGTGGTGCAGCACCGGCACGCCGTCGGCGGTCAGGCCGACGTCCAGCTCCACGACGTCGACCCCGATCTCCAGCGTCCGGGCGAAACCCTGAAGGGTGTTCTCCGGCCACAGCCCTCGCGCACCACGATGCCCCTGGATCTCCACGCCGATCAGCGTAGGGCGTCGGCGCGCCGCGGGCGTCCGCCCGCGGCGATCGCCGAGCGCCGTCAGAGGAACGAGCGGACCTGGATGGTCTGGTCGCGGCCGGGGCCGACGCCGATGGCCGAGATCTGCGCGCCCGCCATCTCCTCCAGCGTGCGGACGTAGTCGCGGGCCTTCTCCGGCAGGTCGTCGAAGACCTTCGCGCTGGAGATGTCCTCCTGCCAGCCGTCCAGATATTCATAGATCGGCTTGGCGTGGTGGAAGCCCGTCTGCGTCATCGGCAGCTCGTCGCAGCGCTCGCCGTCGATGTCGTACGCCACGCAGACCAGAACCTTCTCCAGGCCGGACAGGACGTCCAGCTTGGTCAGGAAGTAGTCGGTGACGCCGTTGACGCGCGTGGAGTAGCGCGCGATCACCGCGTCGAACCAGCCGCAGCGCCGGTTGCGGCCGGTCGTGACGCCGTACTCCCCGCCGGTCTTGCGCAGCCAGTCGCCGGTCTCGTCCAGCAGCTCGGTCGGGAACGGGCCCGAGCCGACGCGTGTCGTGTAGGCCTTCAGGATGCCGATCACCTTGCCGATGCGCGTCGGGCCGACGCCCGAGCCCGCGCACGCCCCGCCCGAGGTCGGGCTGGAGGAGGTGACGAAGGGGTACGTGCCGTGGTCGACGTCGAGCAGCGTGCCCTGCGCGCCTTCGAGCAGGACGACCTTGTCGTCGTCCAGCGCGCGGTTGATCACCAGTGAGGTGTCGGCGATGTGCGGTGCCAGGCGCTCGCCGTAGGCGACGAACTCCTTCACGATCGCGTCGATCTCGATCGCCCGCCGGTTGTAGACCTTGGCGAGGATCTGGTTCTTCTCGCGCAGTGCGAGCTCGAGCTTCTGCCGCAGGATGCCCGGGTCGAGCAGGTCCTGCACCCGGATGCCCATCCGTGCGATCTTGTCGCCGTACGCCGGGCCGATGCCGCGGCCCGTGGTGCCGATCTGGGCCTTGCCCAGGTAGCGCTCGGTGACCTTATCGAGCGCCTTGTGATGCGGCATGATCAGATGTGCGTTGGCGGAGATCAACAGGCGGTCGCACGAGATGCCGCGCCCCTCCAGTACGTCGATCTCCTCCAACAGCACACCCGGGTCGATCACCACGCCGTTGCCGATGACAGGTATGACGTCTGGGGAGAGCACCCCCGACGGCAGCAGATGCAGCGCGTACGACTGGTCGCCGATGACGACCGTGTGTCCCGCGTTGTTCCCGCCCTGGTATCGCACGACATAGTCGACGTCGCCGCCGAGGATGTCGGTGGCCTTGCCCTTGCCTTCGTCACCCCACTGGGCGCCGACGAGCACGATGGCCGGCATCGGATTTTCTCCCTGACATCGACGAAGCCCCTGCGCAAGCAGCGACAGGGGCTCTTGCGATCAGAGCGTACCCGCCGGATGGCCACGAGGAAAACGGGAGAAGCCGGTCAGGTTGCGAGAACCTCGGCGGCCGCCGAGCTGCTGTCCCGCAGGAACGTCCGGCAGCGTTCGGCCTCCTCGTCCTCCCCGATCGCGGCCGCCGCGCGGCCGAGCGCGTGCAGCGCCCGCAGGAACCCGCGGTTGGGCTCGTGCTGCCACGGGACCGGGCCGTGGCCCTTCCAACCGGCGCGGCGCAGCTGGTCCAGCCCCCGGTGGTAACCGGTACGGGCGTATGCGTAGGACTCGATGACGTCGCCGTTCCCGAACGCGCGGTCGGCGAGTTCGGCCCACGCCGCCGGGTTGTCGGGGAATCTCGCGGCCACTTCGAACGGGTCCACGCCGGCCTCGAGAGCCTGGCGGGCCTCCGGGTTGTCCGGCAGCTCGGTCGGGGGTGGCCCTCCGAGGAGGTTCTGTTGCTCCATGTGCACATCCTGCCCAATCCGCGGCGGATCTCCTATCCCGATGATCGGGATACTTTGAGGCAGGACTCAGGTGGGCGGCGCCGAACGCGGCCGCCCACCGTCGAAACGTCCCTCTCAGCCGAGCTTCTTGCCCGAGGACAGGAGGCTCTCGCAGGCCTGGCTGATGCGTTCGGCCATACCCTGCTCGGCCGCCTTGCCCCACGCCCGCGGGTCGTAGGCCTTCTTGTTGCCCACGTCGCCGTCGACCTTGAGCACGCCGTCGTAGTTCTTGAACATGTGGTCCGCGACCGGACGCGTGAAGGCGTACTGGGTGTCGGTGTCGATGTTCATCTTCACGACGCCGTAGGAGACCGCCGCGCGGATCTCCTCCAGCGTGGAGCCGGAACCGCCGTGGAAGACCAGGTAGAACGGCTTCTCCTGGCCGTGCTTGGCGGCCACCGCGTCCTGGATGTCCTTCAGCACCTCCGGCCGCAGCTTGACGTGTCCCGGCTTGTAGACGCCGTGGACGTTGCCGAAGGTGGCGGCGAGGATGTAGCGCCCGCGCTCGCCGAGGCCGAGCGCCTCGACGGTCGCCATGGCGTCCTCGACCGTGCTGTACAGCTTCTCGTTGATCTCGCCGACGACGCCGTCCTCCTCGCCGCCGACGACGCCGATCTCGAGCTCGAGGACGATGTTGGCCTTGCGCGCCTCTTCGAGCAGCTCGGACGCGATGGAGAGGTTCTCCTCCAGCGGCACCGCCGAGCCGTCCCACATGTGCGACTGGAACAGCGGGTTCTGCCCGGCCGCCACGCGCTCCTGCGAGATCTTCAGCAACGGCCGTACGAAGCCGTCGAGCTTGTTCTTCGGGCAGTGGTCGGTGTGCAGCGCGATGTTGACCGGGTACTTCTCGGCCACGACGTGCGCGTACTCGGCCAGCGCGGTGGCGCCGATGACCATGTCCTTGACCGTGCTGCCGGAGAGGTACTCCGCGCCGCCCGTCGACACTTGGACGATGCCGTCACTTTCCGCCTCGGCGAAGCCGCGCAGTGCGGCGTTGAGCGTCTGGCTCGACGTGACGTTGATCGCGGGGTAGGCGAAGCCCTCACGTTTTGCCCGGTCGAGCATCTCCGCGTAGACCTCAGGGGTCGCGATGGGCATGACTGTTCCTTCCTTAGGGCTGTGGCTCCCGGCGGGCTCGCTTCCAGTATCCCGAAATCGTTGCCGTGCCGAGACCAGGCCACACCTACCGGTACGCTCGGCCCGTGGCTCTCGCCGTGAACGTCATGGATCCCAAGTCCCTCATCGAGGCCTTCGGGCTTTTCGGAGTCCTCGCGATCATCTTCGCCGAGACAGGGCTGCTCGTCGGGTTTTTCCTGCCCGGCGACACGCTGCTGGTCACCGCCGGAATCTACACGGCCGCGGGCACCACGCTCGCGCACCCGCTGCCGCTTCCGGTGCTGATGATCGGCGCGCCGCTGTGCGCCATCGCCGGCGCGCAGGTCGGGCACTTCCTCGGCGCCAAGTACGGGCGAAAACTCTTCGACCGCCCGAACTCTCGGATCTTCCGCCAGGAGCACGTCGACAAGGCCGAGCACTACTTCAACAAGTTCGGCCCCGCCAAGGCGGTCGTGCTGGCACGGTTCGTTCCCGTCGTGCGCACCTTCCTCAACCCGCTCGCCGGGATGCTCGAGATGTCGGCGATCAGATTTTTTGTATGGAATGTCGTCGGTGCGGTGCTCTGGACCGAAGCGATCATCTTGCTCGGCCGATTCCTCGGCGACCGGGTCAAGGGGATCGACAAGTATGTCCTGCCAGTGGTGGCATTGGCGGTCCTGCTGTCGGTGGTGCCGGTGTTGCGTGAGGTGTTCCGCGGCCGCCGCCAGGATTCGTACAAGTCGCCCAAGACGCAACAACCAACTGGCCGTCACCGTCGCTGACGGGGCCCGGTCACCGCTAACCTCCCCCTGTGGGACGTCACCGATCGGACCCAATGGGTCTCGCGCGCATCGCCATCGCGATGCTCGCCGTCGTGCTGGCCTGCGGTCTGTTGGTCATCGGCGGCATGGCGCTGTGGGGGGCGCTCACCGGCAAGGATGAGAAGAACAAGCCGACCGCCGCGCCGTCGCAGGCCGCCAGCGCGGCGCCGAGCGACAAGACCGACAAGCCGAGCACATCCACCAGCCAGGTCGGCAATACGATCACCATTCGCTGCCTTGCGGCGCAGTGTCCGGTGTTCGTCTCGGGCCCGAGCGCCAACGATGTCGTGTTCAACGGCAACCTGGGCCAGAACGAGACTCGCATCTTCAGCGAGACCCGGCTGACCGTCGCGGTTCAGGACGCGGGCGGCGTCACCGTGACGATCAACGGGCACCTCCAGCCGCCCGGACGCCACGGTGAGGCCAAGACGTACGAAGCGCCCACCGGGCAGTGAGCCGGGCTCTCAGTCCAGTCCCAGGTCGGCGAGGGTGAACACCGACCGGTACTCCAATCCCGTCTCGGCGATGCGCGCCCGCGCTCCCCGCTCCACGATGGTGGCGACGCCGGCGATCTCCGCGCCGGCCTCTCGCAGCGCCTCGACCGCGGCCAGCACCGAGTTGCCGGTCGTCGAGGTGTCCTCCACGGCGAGCACCCGCCGCCCCGCCACGTCCGGCCCCTCGACGCGCCGCTGCAACCCGTGTGCCTTGCCCTCCTTGCGCACGACGAAGGCGTCCAGCCTTCGCCCGCGCGCGGCCGCCGCGTGCAGCATCGCGGTGGCGACCGGGTCGGCGCCGAGCGTCAGCCCGCCGACCGCGTCGTACCCGAGGTCCTCGGTGAGGTCGAGCATCGCCCGGCCGACGATCGGCGCGGCCCGTCCATCGAGTGTCACCCGTCGCAGGTCGACGTAGAAGTCGGCTTCCCGGCCGGACGACAGGACCACCCTGCCGTGCACGACCGCCTTGCTCTTGATCTCCGCGAGGAGATCGTCCCGGTCCGTCATGCCTGAAACTTTAGTCATGACACCGGGCACGCTCGTCCTCCTGCACAGTCCCTTGACCACCGCATCCGCGTGGGGCGCGCTGCCCGCGGCGCTCGGCGCGTACGACGTGGTGGTCCCCGAGATCGCCGACGACGACCGGCCGCCGTACGCCGGCCGTTACGTGGCGCGGGCCGCGCTGGAGATCACCGCCGCGGGGGCCAGGCCGCCGCTGGTGCTCGTCGC
>NZ_JBHLZP010000463.1:0-11400 GCF_042429965.1 Actinoallomurus acaciae | reverse complement strand
CCCCTACAACTCCTCGGAATCACCACCTGACCAGCAACACCCGACTTTGCCGGAACCCTGCCCTGGGAGGGCGGGGAGTGTCTGGGGGCGGGGAGTGTCTGGGGGCGGGGACTGCCTGGGAGGGCGGGGAGTGTCCGGGAGGGCGGGGAGTGTCCCGGACGGCGGGACTTCGAAACACGGCCTACCGGCCGCCGGCGGCCTCGACGCGGAGGCGGCGGCCCGCGCCGATCGCGACGGGGGCCGTGAAGGCGACTTCCACGGTCGCGCCCTCGACGCGGACCGGCCCGACGCCCACGTCGCCGTGCGGGCCGTGGGCGGTGACCCTCAGCCGGGCGGGGTCCGGTGGCGTGGCCAGTTCGAGCGTGAAGGCGCGGACGGTGACCTCGCCGTGCCGTACCTCGACCTCGCACGTCTGCCGATGCCCGTCGCGGCGCTGCCGGTAGAGGCCCCAGCCTCCGGCGGCGGTGAAAGCCGCGGCGAAGTCCTCCGGTCGCACCTTCGGCGCGAAGCCGAGACGGCCGGCCGGGCCGTGGTGGGAGTAACCGCACGCGGCCAGGTAGACGCCGTAGCCCGCCATCGCCCGCGCGTAGTGCTCGCTGCACTCGATCTCGTTGTACGGGTTCCGCTTCCCCGCGGCGTATCGGTCGTGGACCGCGCGTGTGATCGTCAGGCCCTCGTCGACGAGCCCCTCGTAGACCATCTGCGCGGCGACCTGGTACTCCTGCCCGGTCCACGACTCGTTGAAGTAGCTCGCCGACCAGGTCGGCGGGTCGCCGTTCGCCTGGTCGGCGCCGCCGTGCGGGAAGGTCGTCATCACCACGGCGGGCTCGTGCGCCGCCGCGAACCACCGGCCGCCCGGGATCTGCGGATGGTCCGTACGGTACGCCGCCGGGTCGGGCACGAAGTTGTACCGGTAGACGCTGGCCAGGGCGGTCTTCGCCTTGTCCTCGGGGAACACGCGGGGCAGGCCGAGCTGGAGCGCCAGGCTCTGGCCGAACATCTGGTCGATGTGGCAGCCGATGTTGGTGTTGGCCGCCTCGGGATGGTGCTGGTCGACGATCTGGATGAAGTACTCCCCCGTCCACAGGTCGGTGGCGATCGAGCGGCAGCCGGAGTCGGCGAGCGTACGGCACCGCTTGGCGAACGACGTGTCGCCCACCTCGTCGGCCATCTCCGCTCCGGCGTACAGCGCCGCGGCGTACATGCCGGTCATCCAGGCGATCTCGCCGTACCAGACGGCGTCGAGCGTGTTGGGCTGCGGTCCTTCGAGCGTGCCGTCCTGCCGGTCGTCGCGGCTCATCACCCAGCCCAGCGCCTGCTTGACACGGGGCCAGACCCGGCGCAGGAACGCCGTGTCCGGCGTCATCTGGTGTTCGCGGTAGATCCGCAGGATCGTGCCGCACTGGCCGTCCGTGGCCCAGCCCATGTCGGCCTCGGCCCGGTTGCCGATCTCTCCGGTGCCGGGGTGGAAGCCGACGCCCAGGTCGACGCGTTCGCGCGTGTCGCGTTCGAGTGAGGGGAACAGGCGCCCGATCGCCTGCGCGTAGTTCCACACGTGCTCGCAGGTGCCCGCGCAGCAGCCGACACCCTCCCACGCGTAGAACCGGCCGCCGGCGAACCTCAGGCAGGTGGAGGTGGCCAGCGTCGACGCCGTGGCGAGCGTGCGTTCGAGGAACCAGTGCGGCAGTGTCGCGTCGGTGTACCAGGTGTCCACCCAGCGCCGGGTGGCCGTCTCCAGCCGCTCGACCTCCCGCGCGAGATGGCGCATGACATCGGCCGCGGAGTCGAACCGCTCGGCGTAGTGGCGGCGCAGCGTGGCGCTCCCGGACAGGAACGACAGGGCGGCGCGGTCCGGCACCGGGAAGTACCACGCGTAGGCGAACCGTACGGTGCGGCTCTGCCCGGGGCCGAGCCGGACGGGCACGGTGACCGCACCGGCGATCGTGCCCAGGCCGCCGTCGATCTCACCGGGCCCGGCGCCCGCCTCGGCGATCTCCTCGGACGTGCTCCACCTCGCGAGCGACGGTCGTACGCGGGCGTCCGCCGCGAGCGCCGCGAGCGCGACCGTGCCGCCGTCGGTGAGCGTGCCGATCGGCTGCTTGGAAGGGGGCACGTCGGTGAAGACGATCTGGTCGACGTTCACATGGCCCCAGCCGCCGGTGGCCTCGTCGACGATCTCGATGCGGGCCGTCGCGCCCTGATGGCGGATCAGGTCCATGCCGCGTACGGTGAGCGGCTCGGTGTCGTCACCGGTGACGGAGGCGACCACGGCACCGTCCACGACGACGCGGGCGCAGGTGTGCGCCGCATCGGCCCCGCCGCCCACGCGCACGGTGACGTAGCGGCGCTCGATGGTGAAGTCCTGGCTGGTCAGCCTGCCGGTGTACGCGTCGGCCCGCCCCGCGTCGCCGTTCGCGGCCTGGAAGTTGTGCGAGGTGACGAATCGCTGCCCGGAGACGCGCAGGTCACCGAAGCGCTTCATGTAGTCCGGCACCTGGTCGGCGCGGACCGGGCCGGTGCCGAACGCCTCGCCCGCCACGCTCCAGCCCTCGTAGGTCGTGCGCTCCCAGTCCTCGAACACGATGTCCGGCCGGGGCGGGGCCGCCTCGCCCGCGGCGGCGGTGAACTCCACGCCCGCGAGCCCCTCACCGCCGACCCGCTCGCTGGACAGCGTGATCGGCTGCTGCGAGCGCGAACGCAGGCAGACGGGGTTCTCGGCCCAGGCGGTGAGTTCGGCGCGTACGGGACGCGGGGATGTGTTGGTGACGGTGTAGGCGAGGACGGTGACCGGGAGCGTCGAGTCGTCGGTCTCCCCGGGGACGAACGGCGAGTAGGCCTCCAGACGGACCCGGACCGGAGACTCCTTCGCGCGGTAGTCGACGCGGCCGATCGGGTACCGGCCGGTGAAGGCGACGTCGTCGAACCCGTCGCCGTCGACGCGGCGGGCCCGGTCGCCGGTGGTCTTGATCACGACGCCCTGGCCGAACGGGAAGAACGGGTCGCGCGGCGCGGTGTAGGTGCCGCCGCCGGCCTCGGCGCCGGGCGCGGCCGGGCCGTTGTCGACGTCCCAGTACCAAAGCCGCCCGTCGCCGCCGAGGTAGACCTGGCCGCAGCAGCCGCCGCCCACCGGCATGCCGATGTAGCGCAGGTCGGAGCCGGTGTAACGGGTCGGCACGCCGCGTTCGCGCAGGCCGGAGGGTACGGGCTTGGCGGCGGGGACGAGCGAGCGGTCCGGCAGCGTGCCCGCGGCGAGAGCGTCACGGGTGTGCGCGGCGAACAGGGCCGCGCTCGCCGCGGCGGCCGAGAGGCTGAGGAACCCACGGCGGCCGACGCCTCCGCCGTGGCCACCGCAACAGTCGGCGTGGTGATCGTTCATGCTCCCGCCCTCCTGGGAAATCGATTTCTGAAATCGATTTCTCGGGAAAAATAAGTTAGCCTCGGCTCGCTGTCAACGACTCCCGGAGCGTGACATGGCGACGTTCGTCCCGTTCGGCGGTTTCCTCGGCGCCGGCAAGACGACCACACTGCTCGCGGCGGCCCGGCGGTTCTCCGCCGAGGGCCACCGTGTCGCGGTGGTCACCAACGACCAGGGACACGACCTCGTCGACACCCGGCTCGCCCGCGCCGAGGTGGCGCGCGTGTCCGAGGTGACCGACGGGTGCTTCTGCTGCCGTTTCGAGGACCTCGCGACGGTCGTGACCTCCCTGCTGGACGACGACGTCGAGGTCGTCCTGGCCGAGGCCGTCGGCAGCTGCACCGACCTGCGGGCCACCGTGGTCCGCCCGCTCCGCCGCGACCACGGCGACCGGCTCCGCGTCGCACCGCTGACCGCGGTCGTCGACCCGGACCGCTACCGGCTCTTCGCCCGGGCCTGGGACACCGGCGCGGAGTCCGACCTGGCATACCTGTACGCCCACCAGCTCGCCGAGGCGGACGTCATCGCCGTGAACAAGATCGACACCGTACCGGAGGACCGGCTGCCCGCCCTCCTGGCCGACGTCCGCCGACGTTACCCGGCCGCACGCGTGGTGCCGTACGCCGCCGCGAACGACGAGGTCACCGAGCTGCTGGCGGCCCTGGCGGATCCGGTCGCCGACACCGAGGAGGACCCGGAGCTGGACTATGACCGGTACGCCGCGGCGGAGGCGGCGCTGGCCTGGCTCAACCACGCGGTGACGCTGACCGCACCGAGGCCCGGCTTCCACCCGGCGCGATGGGCGACGACGGCGCTGACGACACTGTCGTCGGCATGCGCGTCCGCCGGCGCGCTGGTCGGCCACGCCAAGCTCAGCCTGGACACACCCGGCGGCCTGACGAAGGCGAGCCTGACAGAGACTGGCCGACCGCCCCGGGTGGACGTCACCGGCCCGGGACGTGCGTCCGGCGGCCGTGCGGCGTTCAACCTACGGATCGCATGGACGCCGGAGGCCTTGGACCGGGCAACCGCCGACGCCGTACGCGCCGCAGACCTGACCTGCGGAACGCACACCACCCCGGAGCCGGGCCCACCCGCCTTCCGCCCCGCCTACCCACGCCCCACCCACCGCATCACACTCGGCCGCTGAGAGACGCTCGGCACGGGTCCACCGGAAACGTCGACTTCACAGCCTCGACGTTCGTGGGAGCGTCCAGTGGGATGTCATCGACCGGATAAGGCCGGTCACCATGCTCAAGCTGATCACCGCGCTCAAGCCAGCCACCATGCCCAAGCCCGTCACCGTCCTCAAGCCCGTTGCCGTCCTCAAGCCGGTCACCTGCTCAAGCCCGTCACCGCGCTCAAGCCTGTGGTCGTCCTCAACCCGGTCACCACGCTCAAGCCGGTCGCCGTCCTCAAGCCGGTCACCGCGCACAAACCCGTCACCATCCTCAAGCTCGCCACCGTCCTCAACCTGGTCACCGCAGTCAAGCCGGTCACCATCCTTAAGCCGCTCATCGCGCTCAAATCGTTCACCGCGCACAAGACCGTCACCATTCCCAGACCGCTCGCCATGCTCAAGCTGGTCACCGCCCTCAAACCGCCCGCCGCACTCAAGCCGGATTCCCAGACCGCTCGCCATGCTCAAGCTGGTCACCGCCCTCAAACCGCCCGCCGCACTCAAGCCGGTCACCATTCTCAAACCGCCCGCCACACTCAAGCCCGTCACCGCCCTCAAACCGCCAACCGATCGAACTCAAGCCGCGTCGGATTATCCACAGGCACAGCTGAACCTTCCTGATCCAGGCATCGGTGCTTGACAATGGAAGTGGGCTGAAGCCCCCCGGGCGGGCGGGGACTGCGACAGGCGGGGACTGCGACAGGCGGGGACTGCGACGGGTGAGGTCTGCGGCGTCGGAGCGCTGGCGTAAATATCGGCCGGTCACAGGTTGGGGTCCTTGCGCTGTGGTCGGTCAGCGGGGCGTGGGGTTTCTCACGGCCGCCGCTGGGGTGCGGCCGGGCACGGGTAACGGTCAGCCGCGGGTGACGCGGAGGAGGCGTACGGCGGCGTCCGGTAGTTCGCGGCCGCGAGGCCAGACGGCGCGCAGGACGCGGTTCAGGTTCAGCTCGCTCGGGACCTCCACCAGGCGGCCCGCCGTGATCTCGTCCGCGACGGCCAGGGCGCTCAGTACCGCCGGGGCCGCGCCCGAGATCGCCGCCACGCGCAGCGGTGCGGTGCCGCCCAGTTCCAGCGCGGGTTCGGCCAGTCCCCCGTACGAGGCCAGGGCCGCCTCCAGGGTCTCCCGCGTGCCCGAGCCCGCTTCCCGCAGCAGCAGCGGTGTCGTGGCGAGCTCGACCGGGCGCAGCGGGCGGCGTTTCCGTGACCACGCGTGGGCCGGGGCGACCACCACGACGAGCCGGTCGCGTGCCACGGCGCGGCTGTGCAGGTCGCGGGGTGCGCCGCGGCCCTCGATGAACCCCAGGTCGGCCTCACCGCCGCGCAGACGCTCGATCACGTGGGCGCTGTTCGCGACATTCAGCTCGACGTGCACGTTCGGGTCGACGTCCCGCAGCGTGACGAGCCAGTTCGGCATCAGGTGCTCGGCGATGGTCAGGCTCGCGGCCACGCGCAGCCGGCCGTGCTGGCGGGCGCGGAGGGCGGAGACGCCCTCGACCAGCGCGTACGCGGATTCGAGTACGGTCCTCGCCCAGTCGGTCACCACGAGCCCGGCCGAGGTGAGCCGCGAACCGCTGGGCGAGCGTACGAGCAGGCGGACGCCCAGCCGGCGTTCGAGCGTGCGCATCCGGGCGCTGGCGGACGGCTGGCTGATGCGCTGCCGCGCGGCCGCCTGACCGAGGCTGCCCGTCTCGGCGACGGCGACGAGGAGTTCGAGGGCCTCGAGGTCCGGCAGACGTTGAGCCATAGAGAGACCCTATGACCTGCCAGCGGAACACCTGCTAGTGCCTCCTCCGTACGGGCCCGATCCTGAGGATCATGACCACCTCGACGACGCGCCCCCACGCACACCGCACCTCACCGGCGATCGGATCGCGTCGCGGGTGGAACGTCGTGCCGGGTCTCGCGGTGTGCGCGGCCGGCATCGTGGTGGCCTGGTGCGTGCACCGGCTGGCGGGCCCGATCCCGATGCTGACGGCCGCCCTGCTGCTGGGCATCGTCGCGGTCAACGCCGGAGTCCTGCCCGACGCTACGCGGGCGGGGACGCGGTTCGCCGCGCGAACGCTGATGCGTGCGGGTGTGGTGCTGCTCGGGCTCCAGGTCTCGCTGAGCGACATCGCTGGGCTGGGCTGGCAGACGATCGCGATGACCGTCGCCGTACTGCTCGCGACCCTGCTCGGCACGCCGTGGCTGGGACGGCTGATGGGTCTGCCGCACCGGCTGTCGATGCTGGTCGCCGCCGGTTGTGCGATCTGCGGCGCGTCGGCCGTCGCGGCCGTCGACGGCGTGCTCGGCCCGCGCGGCGGCGCGAACGGCCGCGACCGGGACGGCGACGACCGCGAGGGCGACGCACCGACGGCGGTCGCGGTGGTCATGCTGTGCGGCACTCTGGCGATCGCGGTGATGCCGGTGCTGGGCCACCTGCTCGGCCTGTCCCCGTACGACCAGGGCCGCTGGACCGGCGCGAGCGTGCACGACGTCGGCCAGGTCGTCGCGACGGCCACGGCGCTGGGTCCGGCGGCCGTCGTCCCGGCGATCGCGGTCAAACTGATCCGGGTGGCCATGCTCGCCCCGGTGACGACCGTGATCGGCCTGCGCGCCCGCCGAGGTGCCGCGTCGGGAGTCCGCCGCCCTCCGGTGCTGCCGGTCTTCCTGATCGCCTTCGTGGCGATGGTCGTGATCCGCTCGACCGGCAAGGTGCCCGCTCACGTCCTGCGGGACGTGAGCGTGGTGAAGGACCTGCTGTTCGCCGCGGCCCTGTTCGGCCTGGGCACCGCCGTACGCGTCCGCCTCCTGGTGCGGACCGGTCACCGCGCCCTGCTGCTGGGCCTGACGTCCTGGGTGCTGATCGCCGGCGTCTCCTACGCCGGCGTCCTGCTGACCCGCTGACCCTCGCATCGGCGGCGCGGAGGTTCGAGAATCCCGCCACCTCCGAGACCGTCGGTGGCGGGATCCTCGTCGGCCTCAGCGGACCTCGGTGATCTCCGGGCCGCGCTCGAAGGGGTTGAGCGGCGGGCGGTCGCCCTCGCCGGACTGCTCGGCGTTCATCGCCTCCTGGGCCTCGGCCGGCAGGCTGAGTTCGAGCAGCTCCCGCGGCGGCATCGGGGCGTCGCCCCGGACGACGACGATGTGCTGGAACACCTGTTCCATGATCGCCGCCTGCTCCGAGTCCTCCAGCGCGGCGCCGCTCAGCACGCCGCGCAGGAACCAGCGAGGGCCGTCGACGCCGATGAAGCGGACCGGCTGCCAGCCGAAGCCCTGCTCGGCGATCTCGGCCGGGACCTGGTCGCGCATCTCCTCCGGGATGGCGACCGGCACCATGCCGTGCAGCTCCTTGCCGAACGGACCCTCGGCCTCCTGGGTCTCCCCCTCGGCCTGCTTGATCTCCTCGGCCGTCTCCTTGCGAACCTCGTCCCAGATCCCGTTCTTCTTCGGCGCGGCGAAGGGCTGCACCTGCAGGCCGCTCTCCCCGTGCACGATCGTGATCGCGACGATGCGGCCGCCGACGGGGTTGCCCTCGGCGTCCTGCTCGACGGCCTCGACGTTCACCTGGATCTCGATGCCCTCCCCGATGGGCACCTGGATCGCACCGAAGTCGACGCGCTCCATCTCTGGAACCGCCTCGGCCTCGGAGTCCCACGGGCCACCGTGCGGCACGGCCGCGGGCTCTTCGTCGGACTCGGCCGGCTCGTCCGCGACGGGCTCCTCGTCGGTCGGCTCGACGTTCTCGGGCTCATCGTCCCGACGACGGCGTCGAAACACGACTCACGCTCCTTCACTGCTGTGCTGGACGGACGCGCCCGCGACGCGACCTTGGACTGTCCCCGCGTACCCGCCGGTGGATCCGAACCCACCGTCTCCGCGGGCCGACCCCGGCAGGGTCTCGACCTCATGGAAGACCGCCCGCTCCACACGCTGGATGACCAGCTGCGCGATGCGGTCGCCGCGCTTCAGGCGGACGGTGTTACGGATGTCGGTGTTCAGCAGGGTGACCTTGACCTCTCCCCGGTAACCCGCGTCGACGGTGCCCGGGGCGTTGACGATCGTCACTCCCAATTTAGCCCCCAGTCCGGACCGCGGGTGCACGAAGGCCGCGTAGCCGTCGGGCAACGCGATCGCGATCCCCGTCGGCACCACCTGGCGCTCACCGGGCGCGAGCTCGACGTCCTCCGCGGCGCACAGGTCGGCCCCGGCGTCGCCGGGGTGCGCGTACGCGGGCGCGGGCAGGCCCGGGTCCAGTCGCTGGATCAGTACGTCCACGGTCAACGTCTCACCTCGTCGTCATGGGCCCCTCGGCACGTCACAGGGCGTGACACTACCGCCTGAACGCCCTGTTTCCGGTGACCACCGTGCGCAGCGGCCCCAGGAGTGCGCACCGAGGCCCCTCTCAGGTGCGCCGCGGCTCGTCCGGACGCGGCTCCTCCTGCCGGGATTCCTCGGGCGCCGTCTCCTCGGATCGGGTCTCCTCGGGCCGGATGTCCTCGGATTTCTCCGACGGCGAGCCCGGTGCCTCGTCGGGTTCGGATCTGCCCCGGCGCGTGCCCGCCGTCCGCAACCGGCCGCCGGCGAGGGAGGGCGGCTTGGCCGGGGCGTCGGCGGGCGTCGGCTCGGAGGAGTCGCGCAGCGCCGGCACGGCGCGGTAGAGGACGGCGGCCGTGGGCACGGCGACCGCGGCGCCCGGAATGCCGCCGACCACTCCGCCGACCGTGATCGCGAGAATGATCGCGAGCGGGTGGAAACGCACCCACCGGCCGACCACGAGCGGCTGCAGGACGTGCCCCTCCAGCTGCTGTTCGAGGACCAGGATGCCGAGGAAGACGAGCGCGGCGATGCCGCCCTTGACGCTGAAGACGACGAGGACCGCCACCGCCCCGGCGACCAGGATCCCGACGATCGGGATGAAGCTGCCGAAGAAGATGATCACCGCGAGCGGTGCGACCAGCGGCACTCCCATGATGATCAGCACGATCGCGATGACCACCGAGTGGATGAGCGCCACGATCACCGTGCCGTGGACGTACTGCGACAGCGTCTCCCACGCCGCGCGGCCGGCCCGGTCGAAGCGGTCGCGGTACTGGCCGAAGCCGCGGATGAGCCAGTTCCAGATGCCGCGCCCGTCCTTGAGCAGGAAGAACGTGACGAAGAAGAGGAACACGATGGACGCGATGACCTCACCGGCGACGGTGGCGCCGGTGAAGACGGTGTTCACGACCTTGCCGCGCTGCTGCTGGAGTTGTTTGAGCAGCTCGTCGATGGCCGACTGCAGCTGGGAGTTCTTCAGGTGGAGCGGCCCGGTGACGAGCCAGTGCTGCCCCTGCTTGACGGTGTGCTGGATGCGGTCGACGAGATGGGGGAACTGGTCGTTGGCCTGAATGCCGACGAACGTGCCGACGCCGCCGAGCACGGCCAGCGCCAGCAGCATGGTCAGCCAGGTGGCGGCCAGGGACGGCATCCAGCGGCGCAGCCGGTCGGTCAACGGTTGCAGCAGGGCGCACAGCAGCAGCGCGACCGCGCAGGGCAGGACGACCAGCCGCAGCCGATCGATGATGTTGACGACCGCGTAGACCACGACGCCGATCACGATGAGCCGCCAGCACCACGCCGCCGCGGCGGCCAGTGCCGGTGGCACCCTCGGATCCCGTTCCGTCACATCTCTCCTCCGACGCTGGCCCTACCCGAACTCCCCGTGTCGACTCGAACCGGCCCCATCGTGTCACGTTCGGCGCGTCCGGGACGACGCCTTGGCGGCCCTGGGTGTTGACCTGGCGGCGTACTTGGCCACAAACGGGCACCAGCGGTTCGGCCCTCATACGGCCGGGGACCAGACGTACACGGATATATGCCTGGTTTCCCTCGCCCCCAGGCACCTCACGGGAGAGGCGTCACCCATGGCCGCTGCCAGTTCCTCAAGCGTCGTACACCGGTCCATCGACGGGTACCGGTACCGCATCTCCGGGGAGCTCGACCTCGGCGAACCGTTCACCTCGGTGGGCCGGTACGCCGTCGACGGCGGGCTTTACGAGCTGACCTCCGGAGAGCACTCCGTGGCAGCGGGATGGACCCGCGACCTGGGCGTCAGCCGCTTCGAGGACGAGTTCTCCCTGCCGAGCGGGCGGCTGCGCACCATACGGGTCACCGACTACGACAAGCGCTCCGGCCTGGAGGACCAGCTGCTCGCCGTGGTCTGGGAGGGCAGGCGGTTCTCGCTGTTCGTCCCGATGTACAACGCCAGGCCCGCCGACGCCGTCCATCTCTTCCAGCTCCTCGGCGTGACCGAGCACGCCGACGGCCTCACCGTCGCCTCCCGCAACCCCAGGCGCGCGGGCATCGCCGAGCCGGGCGAGATGGTCAAGGAGGTGCCCGGCCTCGGCCTGCTGCAGGTGACCGCGCTCAACAAGACGACCGCGCGCCGGCTCCCCTCGTGGCGCGGCGCGCGGCTGCCGCACGGCGAGCTGTTCCGCGACACGCTCGACGACGACAGCACCTACTTCCTGCTCGCCACGCCGTCCGCGATGGTCACCGTGCTGCCGCACGAGGAGGGGACCACGAAGGCCCCGGCGCGGATCGCCGCGCTCAAGGTCGAGACCGTCGCCGCATGACGGAGCTGCTCACGGGCGTGTGCGCCGGCACCGTCGCGCTCGTCCTCCTGCTGGCGTTCGCGGGGCACCTGCGCGCCCCGCGTACGCTGCCGGCCGCGCTGGCCGCCCACCGTGTCGTCCCCGGCCCGGTGCGGTGGCCGGTCGCGGTCGTCGTCACGGCGCTCGAAGGGGCGCTCGGGGCGGTCATCGGCTTCGACGTGGTCGCCACC
>NZ_JBHLZP010000462.1:0-6368 GCF_042429965.1 Actinoallomurus acaciae | reverse complement strand
GAGCCGGCGGCTGGGGCGCGTCGGCGAAGCCCTCGCGCTGTACCACGAGGCCGCCCTCGCCCCGTACCAGCCGCGGATGCGCGCGCTGATCGACGCCGACCGCGCGGTGCGTGCGCGGGCCCTGCTCGACGGCGGCGTCGAGGGGCTGCTGAAGACCCTGCGGCCCGCCGTACGCTGGCGGCGGCCGGTGCTGGAGACCGACTACCCCGTCGATCAGGAGCTGCGGCTGGACGGACGCGGCCTGCTGCTCGTGCCGTCCGTGTTCTGCGAGCGCACGCCCATCAGCCTCCTCGACCCGGACCTGCCGCCCACACTCGTCTACCCGATCGACCACAGCGGCCCGGCGGCGGAACCGGCCGGCGACGGCCTCGCCGCACTGGTCGGCACCACGCGGGGCGAGGTGCTACGGCGTCTCGGCGAGGCCGCGGCCACCACCAGCGAGCTGGCCCGCGTCCTGGACATCTCCACCGCCTCCGCCAGCCAGCACGCCTCGGTACTGCGCCGCTCGGGCCTCGTGGTGAGCCGCCGCGCCGGCAACGCCATGATCCACCGCATCACCCCGCTCGGCACCGCCCTGCTGTGCGGAGGTGGCCGCACCGTCGGATAGGTGTGTCGACGCGGGGTGAGTTTCCTGGTCGCACCGGGTGCGGAGACTGTGACCGGCGACGGGGCGAGTGTACGGTGGGACGCGAAGACCTCCGGTGTGGTGCAGTCCTAGCAGCTGCACCACACCGGAGGTCTTCGCCATGAGCGGCTAGGAGACGCTCCCCAGGTAGGCCCGGGCGCGGGCGGCGCGGATGGCGGCGGACAGGGTGTCGATGTCGTACGCGCCGTAGTGGCGCTTGCCGTTGATGAAGAACGTCGGGGTGCCGGACACGCCGCTCAGGTCGGCGGAGTCGAGGTCCTCGGCGACCCGCGCCGCGCCGAGGTGGCGGCGCAGGTCGGTGCCGAACCGGTCGACGTCGAGGCCGAGCGCGTCGGCGTGGCCGAGCAGGTCGCGGGCGCGCAGCCGGTCCTGGTGGGCGAACAGCCGGTCGTGCATCTCCCAGAACATGTTCTGGACGGCGGCCGCCTCGGCTGCCTCGGCGGCGAGCTGGGCCGCCGGGTGCACGTCGTGCAGCGGCAGGTGACGCCAGACGTAGCGGACGTCGCCGAAGTCGGCGAGCAGTTCGCGTACGACGGGCTCGGCCTGCCCGCAGTACGGGCACTCGTAGTCGCCGTACTCCACGACGGTGACCGGGGCGTCCGACGGCCCGCGGACGTGGTCGCGATCGGGGTCGACCGGGGCGGCCAGGTCGACGATGGGTTCGGCGGTGCCGAGCAGCGCCCGCAGCTTCAACCGCTTGGGCAGCATGCGGGTGACACGGAAGATCGCCCAGGTGAGGACCGAGGCGACGAGCGCGGAGCCGAGGATGCCGAGCTTGGCCTCCTCGAGCCGCGTGCCGTCGAAGGCGAGGGTGGCGATCAGCAGCGAGACGGTGAACCCGATGCCGGCGATCGCGCCGCCGCCGACGACCGCCGCCCACCCGACCGGCACCTGGATCCGTCCGCGCGTCAGGCGCGTGATCAGCCATGAGCCGCCGGTGATGCCGATCGGCTTGCCGGCGATGTAGGCGGTCAGGATGCCCAGCGTGATCGGCGAGGTCAGCGCGTGGGACAGCAGCCCGCCACTGATCGCGACCCCGGCGTTGGCGAGGGCGAAGATCGGCACGATGACGTAGCTGGTCCACGGGTGGTAGAGCAGTTGCAGCCGTTCGTTCGGCGAGATCGCCGAGGCCAGCCCGTCGCTCGCGGTGCGCGCCAGTTCGGCGGTCGGCTGCTCGCGGAACAGCCGGAACATCTCGCTCGCACGCTGGAGGTCGTCGCGTGCGGCGGGAGAGGCGTAGGTGAGCAGCCCCAGCACGAGGCCGACGACGACCGGCTCGATGCCGGACTTGAACATCGCCACCCACGCCGCGACGCCGAGCACCGCGTACACGATCCCGTGCCGCTCTCCGCGGATCCGCAGGACCAGCACGACGACGAGGATGCCGAGGGTGATGAGCAACGGCATGACCCGGACGTGGCCGCTGTAGAACACCGCGATCACGGCGAGGGCGACCAGGTCGTCGACGACCGTGACGGTGAGCAGGTACGCGCGCATCCGCGACGGCACGTTCGAGGCGGCCAGGGTGAGCATGCCGAGCGCGAACGCCGTGTCCGTCGACATCGCGGCGCCCCAGCCGTGCGCGGACGGCCCGCCGGCGTTGAACGCCAGAAAGATCGCGATCGGCACGATCATCCCGCCGACGCCGGCCATCAGCGGCAGCACGAGCCGCCGGCGGTCGCGCAACTCGCCCATGTCGAACTCGCGGCGCGCCTCCAGCCCGACGATGAAGAAGAAGAACGTCATCAGCCCGGTGTTGACCCACTCGCGCAGGTCCTGGGACAGCGCCGAGCCGCCGAGCCGGATCGAGAGCCGCGTGCTCCAGACCGACTCGTAGGAGGACGTGTCGACGTTCGCCCACAGCAGCGCGGCCACCGTCGCGGTCAGCAACAGGGCGGCACCGCCCGTCTCCGTACGGAGGAACTCGCGCAGCGGCGTCTTCAGCTGCAACGCCCAGGCGGTTCGCCCGGAGAACCGCTCGGCGGCCTCCCCGGTCTCGCTCATGCCGGAGGACTCGGTTGGTTCCGTCTCCGTAGGAGACCCGTCAAGATTCCCACAGAAAGCATCGTAATCGGGCATGACTCCACCTGAGACCATGCGCGCCCGTGGCGGCGCGCCGGTTCCTTCGGGAGGCCAGGGCGGCGGCGCGGCGAGACCCCGCCTGCTCGCGGCGGTCGGTGGAGGCCGGGCGGGCTACCCCGCCGGGACCCCGATCTGGATCTCGGCGGCGGAGGCGTACCCGCCGCCCGCCTCGACGGCCGTGAGCCGGACATAGCGTGCCACGACGTCCGGCAGGGCGATCGACTTGCGGGTCGCGTCGAGCGGCCAGGTGCCGCTCGCCACCCGGGTGAAGGACTTCCCGTCGACGCTGGTGGCCAGCTCGTAGCGGGTGATCACGCCGTTGTGGTTGCCGTCCTCCCGCGGCTGGTAGGTGACCTGGGAGATCCGCCGCGTACGCCCCGTGTCGACGGTCACCGCCTGGGGGAGCGCGGCGGGCGGGCTCCACTCGGTGTGCCACATCGACTCGACGCTGCCGTCGACCGCCTTGCGCGGCTCGTAGCCGTGGTGGAACCCGGTCCCCGTGGCGCTCAGCGACTGTCCAGGCAGGTAACGGACGTCTCCGGTCGGCGCCACGGGCGTCACCGCCAGGTCGTCGAACTCCGCGTGCAGCCACGGCGCGACCGCCAGCCCGGCCTGCCCCGACGCGTGCGCCGACGAGACGACCTGCGCCAGCCGCCGGCCGTCGAGGAACGCGGTCACCTGGTCGCCGGAGAAGCGGAGCCGCAGGCGGTGCCACGTGCCGGTGCCCACCGGCGTACGGCCCGCCGCCAGTGTCCGGCGCTGGACCGGGCGCCGGCTCTGGGCCTCGACGCCCGCGCAGGCGGGGTCGCTGGGCACGCAGAGCGTGGAGTCCTGCCCCTGGAGGTTCTCGTCGTAGAGCTGCCAGTCGCCGCGGCCCGACACGCGCAGGTGGATGCCGGAGACCGCGTCGGCCCACTGCCCGTCGACCCGGCCCAGCAGCTCGACCCAGCCGTCGCCGTCCCCGTCGAGGCGGGCGTCCACCCCGGCCTCGTAGTCGCGCCAGGACTTCAGGTCCCCGACGATGGTCACCGGCCGCCGGAGCCAGCCGTTCCACCACACCGGCTGTTCGCCGATGACCTGGCGCAGGCAGCGTCCGGGCCGCCCGTCGCAGGGCGCGACCTCGAACGCGCCGTCCAGGTCGGAGACGTAGCGCGGCGCCGACCCGACGGCGGAGGAGTCGAAGCCGTCGCGGTAGGGCAGCCGCAGCGGCGCCGGCGGCGGTGAGACGGCCCGGCCCTTGCCCTGCCCGTGGGTCGTCGTCAGCGTGTAGACGTGGCCGGGAGCGAGCGTGAGGGTGTCTCCGGGCCGTACGGTCCCCGCGCGCACGAACCACCGCCGTGAGTCACCGGAGGACAGGTCCGAGGACCACACGGTGGCCGGGCCGTCCGGCAGGCCGCCGGTGACGGTGAACCGCAGCCGCTGCGGCGCGGTGGCGTCGATGGTCTCGGCGATCAGGCTGTAGTCGCGGGAGTCCGGCGAGCGCAGCGCCACATAGCTGCCGCCGCCGTCGAGGTAGCCCTTGGCGGAGTCGACGTAGCGCCAGCCCGGCTCGGTGAACTGGGTCGTGTGCGCGGTGGCCCACAGACTCGGGCCCGCGACGTACGCGCCGGACCACGGCTCGTTCGCGCCCATCAGGCCGGACGCCTGGAAGGGCATGGTGTCGTACCAGGAGGCGATCAGCGACCAGTTGATCGTCGAGGTCATCGCGCCGTCGATGTACGGCCGTGAGAGCGCGCGGGCCAGGGGCGCGGCGCCCGAGTCGTACGGCAGCGACCCCTGTTCGCTGGCGTGCAGCGGCTTGCCGAGGGCCTGCGCCGCCGCCGGGCTCGGGCAGTGGAGGTAGTCGCTGAGGTACCCGCAGACGTAGTGCTGCCCGACGACGTCGACGGCCGCGGCGAAGGCCGGGTTCGCGGCCATCGGCTGGAGCACGTCCCAGTTGAAGCTGTCGTCGGCGACCACCTTGACGTCGCCGTACCCGTGCTCCCGCAGAGCCTGGTGCAGCCGTACGAACCAGTCGCCGTTGGAGTAGCCCTCGTTCCAGCCGCCGAGGTAGTCGATGTGCAGGTGGTGCCGTGCCGCGCAGCCGAGCCAGGCGATCAGATAGTCGATGTTCCGGTCCGTCCACACCGTCGGGCGCGCGTCGCCGCTGCCGGTCCAGCCGGGCGCGCCCCACTGCAGCGCGGACAGCTTGATCCGGGGGTTGCGGGCCTTGGCCTGCTCCATGAGCCACCACTCGTAGCCGCGGTCGCAGTTCAGGTCCGACGGGGTGCGCATGTGGCTCGGCTCGGCGCCGTCGGTGGAGTTGGTGTCACCGCCGATCTCGACCTTCAGGATCTGCAGCGCGGCCCCGTACCCGGGCTTGAACAGATAGTCGAGTATCCGGCTTCGCTGCGGCTCCGGATAGTCGACGAGCAGCCGGGACGAGGCGCCGGCGCTGAGCGCGCCCACGCCGTCGAAGACCCGCCCGCCCGCGGCGCCGTCGAGCGTCACCTGCGGCGGGGCGGCGGCACGTGCGGGGCAGGCCAGGGCTAGGAGGGGCAGCAGGCCGAGGGCGAGCAGGATCCAGCGGGGGCGCGCGCGCATGTCGTCTCCTCACCAACGCGACGCACCACCGATTTTCACGTCCGTCACAGAACGTCAACACCTCTGGCCGGAAGCGGCAGTCCGCCGCTCCGGACGTTTGGCGGTCCGCCGGTGTCTCAGCCGCCGGGCGTGAACAGGATGTGCTCAGGGCGTACGCGCACGGTGATCCGCCGCTCTTCGGCGGACCGGTACGGGTAGCGGTCGACACCGAGGTACTTGTGCGCCAGCCGGTCGATCACGTCGTCGGCGCCCTGCTCTTCGAGTTGTGCGTTCCCGGAGACGCTGACGGTGCGGAAGGCGTCGTTCGGGTCGACCATGCTCACCGACACCCGGGGGTCGGCGCGCAGGTAGCGCTCCTTGGCCCGCCCGACCGCGGTGTTGAAGATGACGTCGTCGCCGTCGACGTCGACCCACACGACCGTGTTGTGCAGGGAGCCGTCGGGGCGCACCACCGTCGCCCACCCGGGAAAGGCCTCGGCCAGCAGTTCCTTGGCGTCGTCGCTCAACGTGGTCATGAAACCTCCTTCGTCGGAGGGTGTGACCACCGGGCCGTGCCTTTGATTCCCTCGCTTCGCTCGGTCATGAGACCTCCTTCGTCGGAGGGAGTGACCACCGGGCCGTGCTCTTGATTCCCTCGCTTCGCTCGGTCATGGGACCCCCCGTCTCCGGCGCGTGACGACGCCGTCTGTTTGCGTGACGGAACCGAGTGTGACGGTCGATCATTCCCAGCGGAACGACCAGACCCGCGCGTCGCGGATCTGCTCGGCGTGCCCGGCCAGCGTGCCCGGTCCCTGGACGATGACCTCGGGGCAGAACGTCGCGTGCTCGGCGGCCACCCGCAGGGCGTGCCGGAAGGTGACGGGAGGGGCGGCGACGCTCAGTTCGAGGGTGTCGAAGCCGAGGCCGACGACCCGGACGCCGAACCGGTCCTCCCAGCCCCGTACGACCGCCGACAGCGGCGCGGTGAGCGTGTTGTGGTGGCTCGCGCCCTGCCAGCCGACGGCGGCCAGCACGTCGGCGCCGCGCCCGTCCGGGACGGGGCCGAGGGGGCGCCCGG
>NZ_JBHLZP010000461.1:0-6368 GCF_042429965.1 Actinoallomurus acaciae | reverse complement strand
CTGCCGAGGCGGCGCCTGGGCGGTGACCCCGACGACACGGTAGGTCCTCGGAGCCGCGGTGGCCAGGACGGTGATCGTGTCTCCCGGCCGTACGCCGGCCCGGGCATCGGCCACGACCTCGCCCGCGGTGCGCGGCTCACGGCCGGCCGCGAGCGTGAAGGGCGTGAGCGCCGCGGACTCCCACGCGTGTCCCTGCGCCATGCCGTGCGCGGTCCGCGCCGGGAAGGTCACCTCCGGGACCACCTTCGTCACGCCGGGCACGCGCGCGATCCGGTCCGCGACGTCCGCGGTCAGCACGGCGCGTTCGGTGAGCGGCTTGGACTTGGTCTTGACCTTGTGCTTCTTGTGCTCGGTCCAGTGGATCCGCTGGTCGGCGCCGACCACGATCGGCGCGCCGGAGTAGCGCTCGGGGGCGATGTGGCCGCGCAGGCCGGTCTCCAGCAGCACGCCGCAGGCGGTGATGAGCGCGGCCGCGCACATCAGGGCGGCGAACGCCCCGGCGAAGGCGCTCTTGCGGCTGCGCAGCGTGTGCCAGGCGAGGGACAGCATCAGACCCGCCGTCCCAGCCCGGCCATGCGCCCGGCGACGAGGTCGGCCGACGGCGCGTCCAGCGTGCCGGCGATCCGCCCGTCGGCCAGGAACAGGACGCGGTCCGCGTACCCGGCGGCGACCGGGTCGTGGGTGACGACCACGACGGTCTGCCCGAGGGCGTCGACGGCCTCGCGGAGCAGCGTGAGGACGTCGCGTCCGGTGGCGGTGTCCAGCGCGCCGGTCGGCTCGTCACCGAAGATCACTTCGGGCCGGGTGACGAGCGCGCGGGCGAGCGCGACCCGCTGCTGCTGACCGCCGGACAGCTGCGCGGGCCGATGGCGGGTACGGCCGGTCAGGCCCACGCGGGCGATGATCTCCTCCAGCCACGCCTGGTCGGTACGTGTGCCGGAGAGCCGCAGCGGCAGCTCGATGTTCCGCCTGACGTCCAGCGAGGGAACGAGGTTGAAGGCCTGGAAGACGAAGCCGACGCGGCCGCGGCGCAGCTCGGTGAGCCGCACCTCGCTCATGCCGGACAGGTCGGTGCCGCCCAGCAGCACCGTGCCGGAGGTGGGGGTGTCCAGGCCCGCGGCGCAGTGCAGGAAGGTCGACTTGCCGGAGCCCGAGGGGCCCATGACCGCGGTGAAGGTGCCGCGGGGGATGGTGATCGTCACGCCGTCGAGGGCGGTGACGGCACCGGTCCCCTTGCCGTACACCTTGCGGACCGACGTCATCTGGACCGCGGCGGCGTCCGGCCTCGCGGGTCTGTCTCGGCGCGGCATGGGCGCCTTCCTTCCGGGGGTGGGTGGGGGCGGCCGGGTCACTCGGAGGCGGAATCCGTGGCGGGGAAGGCCAGGAAACGGGCGTAGACGGGCCGGGCGTCTTCGGGGAGGTCATCGGCGTCCCGTTTGAAGCGGTTGACGAGCCGGATGTACTCCTCGAAGAACTCGCGGACCTCGTCGAGGGTGAGGTGCAGGAGCGAGCGGGAGTACGGGGCGGCGTCCCCCCACACGCCGAGTGACTCGCGCCGGGCGAGGAAGCGCGCGAACGCCTCGACGTCGGCGTCGAACGCCATGCGGTTCATCTGGCCGAGCGCGGCGCGCACCTGCGGGCTCTGGCGGCTGGACGGCGGGAACCGGCGGTCGCCGGGCACCGCGCGCCACCAGCGCTCCCGCCCGTGCGCCTTGTCCGCGAGCTCCTCGACGAACCCGTGCTTGGCCAGCTCGCGCAGGTGGTAGCTCGTGGCCCCGGTGTTGAGCCCCAGCGCGCGGGCCAGGGACGCCGATGTGGCCGGGCCGTGCAGGGCCAGGTGCTCGAGCATCTTCTGCCGGCGCGGATGCGCGAGCGCCTTCAGCGCCTCGAGGTCGTTGATCTCCTGCGGTTCGGGCATGCGTGCACAATATTCTGTGCACAGAGAATTGTGCAAGCCTGCTGCCCGGCCCCGGCTCACGCGGAGGGCCTGCCGCCGCCGCGAGCGTTTATCCGGTGGTGCCGCAGGCGGCCGATCGCCCAGACTTACCTGCCGTGGCGACTCTGCACGTCTTCGACATGGACGGAACCCTCCTCGCGGGAACGACGGCCGGCCTGCAGATCGCCCGGCACCTCGGATCCACGGCGGAGCTGGTCGAGCTGGAGGCGCGGTTCGCGGCCGGGGAGATCGACACCCGGGGTTTCGCGGCCGCCATCCATGAGCTGTGGCGGGACCTGACGCCGTCGGCCGTCGCCGAGGTGTTCGCCGCCGGCCCCTGGCTGACCGGCATCCGAGAGGTCTGCGCGGACATCCGCACGCGCGGCGAGCGATGCGCGGTCATCACCATGTCGCCCGACTTCTTCGCGCGACACCTTCTGGACCTGGGCTTCGATGACGTGGCGGCCTCGCGGTTCCCGGCCCTTCCGTTCCTGGAACCGCTCGATCCGGCGAAGATCCTCACCCCGGACGACAAGGCCCGCATCGTGGAGGAGATGTGCGAGCGGTACGGCCTCACGCACTCCCGATGCGTGGCCTACGGCGACTCGATGTCGGACGCCCCGCTGTTCCGCCGACTGACCAAGACGGTCGCGGTGAACGCCGATCACCACCTCGCCGGACTGGCCGCCGTCAGTTACCGCGGCAACGACCTGACCGAGGCATACGCCCTGGGGCGCGCCCTCCTCGCCCGCGACGACTCCTAGGGACGGTCAGCCGGACCCGGTCGGCGTGCCGTAGGCGCGCAGGAAGGTGTCGACGGCCGCCTCGGCCACCGCGCGTCTCTCGGCCGCGGGGACCTTGCGGATGCCCAGTCCGGACCTTGCCTCCATCGGGGCGGTCAGCAGCGCCAGGAGCTGTTCGGCGGCCCGCGCCGGGTCGCACGGGCGCAGCCGGCCGGACAGCGAGAGGCGCGCCAGCCGGTCCGCCAGCGCATCGCCGAGCCCCTTCGCGGTGCGTCCCTGCACGACCTCGATCAGGTCGGGGAAGCGGGCGACCTGGGCATAGGTCAGCCACCGCAGCGCCAGGGAACGCTCGTCACAGCACACCCGCAGCATCCGGTACGCCACGTCCCGCAGGGCGGCGTGGAGGTCCTCGCCCGGATCGCGCAGCCGCTCGATGACGGCGAGGTTGTCCGCCAGCACCGCGTCCGCCGCGGACGCCATGGTGGCGCGGAAGAGGTTCTCCTTGTCGCCGAAATGGTGGTAGACGGTGGGCTTGGCGACACCGGCCTCCCCGGCGATCTCCTGCACACCGGCGTCGGCGTAGCCCCGCCGGGCGAAGACGGGGAAGGCGGCGTCCAGGATGGCCTGGCGCTTGTCGATCCGGCCTCGCGGGCCCACGCGCCCGGCCGTTCCTCCCGTCACGCTCGCATTCTAGCGCCGGATCTGACGCATGGGTTCAACGACCTGAACCCCCTTGTAACCAAACGCATGTGGCAACTAGATTGAACTCGTTGGTTCAGTTCATCGGTCATGTCGGTATGGACAGGAGTCGGATTGTGATCGTCAACATCCTGCGTTTCAGCTTCAGGGACGGCACCAGCGAGGAGAAGAAGGCCGAGGTCCTCGCGGCGATGAGACGGACGGCGAGCGTCGAGTCGGTGTCCTTCGCGACCGTCGGCCAGGATCTGGGTGACCCCGCCGAGGGCTATACCCACGCGTTCTGCACGGCCGTCGAGGACCTGGCGGCACTGGAGCGGTACATGTACGACCCGGTTCACCTGGCCGGCGACCCCGAGATCCTCCCGCACTTCGAGCGGCTCTCGGCGGTACGTCTGTCGGACGACCTGAACGGCGCGTTGGGCGAGAAGATCGCGGCGATGCATCTGAAGAAGGTCGCGACACACCCGGAGTACGGCCGGCTCCTCGACGCGATCCCCGGCGGCCGGATCTCGACCGAGGCCTGACCCTCCGGCGGCGAGCGGAAAGGGGATCAGCCCGCCGGCCGCCGCACCGCGGCGGGTCCGGACGGTCGCGGTCGGCGCCCTTCGCCTCTCGATCCTCACGGCCTACCGGCGGGAAGAGCGCGTTCTTCGCCGGGTCCGGCCACCGGACGGCGCGACGCGACCGTCAGACCGGGATGCTCACCAACCGGCCGCCGCCCTCGACCAGGACGTCGTAGCGACTCACGTCGCCCGGCGACGCCGCGATGCCGCCGTGGACCTGGAGGTGGGCCCGCGAACCGGGCACGCCGTAGCCCTTCGGCGGCACCGCCCACTCGGTCACCGCCTGCTGCCGCCCCGACCGGAGCACCGCCACCAGCCGGCAGGTCAGCGGCCCGCGGATATCGGCCAGATCCAGGCCGACCTCGGTGCCGAAGGCCTCCGGCCGTGTCGCCACGACGGCCACGGCGTGCGTCGACGGATCGGTGGCCGTGTGGCGCGTGCCCTTGGCGAGAACGTCGGCGGCGGGGCTGCCGTGCTGGTGGGCTCCCCCGCCGCCCGATGAGACGAGGGCGGCGCCGGCGGTGACGCCTCCGGCGACGACCGCGACGCCGGCCGCCAGCCCGATCACCAGCGTGCCGCGTCTCCGGCGGCGGTCGGCACGCCTCCGGCGGCTCATCAGGTCCGCGACCCTGCCCGAGAGGTCTTCTTCGCCGTCATCGGCCTCGACCGGGCCGATGCCGGCGAGGAGGGATCGCATGCCGGCGAGGCCGTGGAGTTCGGCCGTGCACTCGGCGCAGCCGGTCACGTGCTCCGCGAACGCCCGGCGATCGTCCTCCTCGAGGAGGCCCAGAGCGTAGGCACCGACGTCGGTGTGCTCGACGCTCATGTCGTCACCCCTCGCTCTTCGAGCAAGATGCGCAATGCCCGGAGCGCGTAGTAGACCCGAACTTTAACGGCGCCAACCGGGATGCCCAATATATCCGCGGCCTCGTTGACCGTACGCCTCCGCATGACCGTCTCGGTCAGAACCTCGCGGTGCGCCGGCGAGAGTGCGTTCAACGCTTCCGCGACCACCACCTGGCGCAGGGCGTCCTCCGATCCGTCAGCGGCTTTCACTGAAGACAACGGCCGTCGCGCTCCGCGGGTTCACCCGCGACGGGAACTCCCATGGCCACCTCAGCGGACGGGCCGCCGGCCGACGACCGCCAGCACCTCGCGCAGGGCGTCGGCCGCGCGGCGTACGGTCTCGTCCGGCACGTCGGCGAGGACCTCCAGATGGGCGCGGCCCGAGGCGTCGAGCGCCTTCGCGACGAGGTCCCGCCCCGCGCCGGTCAGCCCGACCCAGCGGCTGCGCCCGTCGCCCGGACTCGCCCCGCGCTCGACGTGGCCGGCCGACTCCAGACGCTGCAGCACGTTGCTGATCCCGCCCGAGGTCAGGAACAGCGACCGGGACAGCTCGCTCGGTCTGAGGCGGTACGGCGGGCCGACGCGGTTCAGCGCCGCGAGCACGTCGAACTCGGCGTAGGTCAGCCCCAGCCCGCCGAGCTCCGCGCGGATGGCCTGCTCGAACAGGCCGCTGACACGAGACAGGCGCTTGCTCAGCTCCAGGGCCGCGACGAGCCGGGGCGGCAGGTCGGCCGTCCAGCCCGGCACGAGGGCGTCGACCTCGTCACGGATCCCGTCGTCTCGCACGGCTCCACGATACTGTTCACCGAGGTAGCTTTCTTAAAAGCTTTTCTCTAAGGTACCTCTCATGGCCATCCTCCTGCGGGGCGCCGCCGCCGTACTCGACACCGATCCCCTCCCCTCCGTCACCGGGCACACCGACGTGCTCACCGAAGGCGGCCTGATCTCCGCCGTCGGCACCGGCCTGCCCTCACCACCGGGCGCGGAGGTCATCGACGCGACCGGGCTCATCGTGCTGCCGGGGTTCGTGGACACCCACCGGCACACCTGGCAGGCGACGATCCGCGCCATCGCACCGGACATCTCCTTCCCCGGCTACCTGGAGCGCGTCCTCGGCGGACTCGCGCCGCGTCACCGGCCCGAGGACGTGTACGCGGGCAACCTGGCCGGCGCGCTCGAATGCCTGAACGCGGGGATCACGACGCTGCTCGACTGGTCGCACGTCCAGTTCGGCCCCGCGCACACGGAGGCGACGGTCGCGGCGCTGCGCGCCTCCGGCATCCGGGCCGTCCTCGGCTACTGCTACGGCGGACCGGACGGCCCGGAGGGGCTGGCCGCGGAGGGCCGCCGCGTCCACCGCGCGTACGCCGGCGCCGACCCGCTGCTGACCATGGCGATCGCGGCCCTCGGCCCGGAGATCGCCGGCGAGGCGGTGGCCCTGCACGAGTGGCGGCTCGCCCGCGACCTCGGGCTGCCGGTGACCGTGCACATGGGCGGCCACGGCCTCTACAGCGCCGAGCGCGGCCTGGCGTTCCTGCGGGAGAACGGCCTCTTCGGCCCGGGGATCACCTACGTTCACCC
>NZ_JBHLZP010000460.1:6445-12688 GCF_042429965.1 Actinoallomurus acaciae | reverse complement strand
TGCCGCGTCCGGCGGCCCGACGCGACCGGGAGGCGGGTGACCGTCCGGCGGCCGGGCACGGCGGCCCGGGAGTGATCCCGGGCCGCCTCCCCGGCGCGGCTCAGACGGTGGTGAGGGCGCGGCCCACCAGCGGGGGCAGCTCGCGGACGGTCTTGGCCAGTTCGCGCAGGTCGCCGTTGACCAGCGCCTGCGGGCCGTCGCACAGCGCCTGTTCCGGATGCGGGTGCACGTCGATGATCACCCCGTCGGCGCCCACGGCGATCGCCGCACGCGTCAGCGGCAGGACCAGCTCACGGCGCCCGCCCGAGTGCGACGGGTCGATGATGACGGGCAGGTGCGACATCCGCTGGGCGACCGGGACCGCGGAGATGTCCAGCGTGTTCCGGGTGGCCTTCTCGAACGTCCGGATGCCGCGCTCGCACAGGACGATGTCCAGGTTGCCGCGCTGCGCGATGTACTCCGCGGCCATCAGCCACTCTTCGATCGTCGCGTTGAAGCCGCGCTTCAGCATCACCGGCCTGCCCGCGCCGCCGACCGCCTGCAGCAGCGCGAAGTTCTGCATGTTGCGCGTCCCGACCTGGAGCATGTCCGCGTAGGAGGAGACCAGGTCCACGTCGTTGGCGTCCACCACCTCCGTCACGATCGGCATGCCCGTCTCGGCCCGCACCTCGGCCAGGATCCGCAGGCCCTTCTCGCCCAGGCCCTGGAACGCGTACGGCGACGTCCGCGGCTTGAACGCCCCGCCCCGCAGCAGCGTCGCACCCGCGGCCTGCGCCATCTGCGCCGCCCCGAGCGTCTGCTCCGGCGTCTCCACCGCGCACGGCCCGGCGATCAGCGTCATGGTCCCCGGCCCGATGGGCACGCCGCCGACCCGCACGACCGAGCGATCCGGGTGGTTCTCCCGGCTGACCAGCTTGTACGGCACCGAGATCCGCACGACGTCGGCGACCCCGCGCATTCCGCGCAGGTTCAACGTGCCGAGCTGCTCCACGTCGCCGACCAGCCCGACGATCGTGCGGTTCACGCCCCGGCTGACGAACGCCTCGCCGCCCGCCGCCTCGACGCGTTCGACGACGGCTTGGACATCGGCTTCCCCGGCCTCGGCGGCCATGACGACGACCATGCTGTTCCCTCTTCTTCCCAGAAACGACGAATGCCCCGGGCCAGGAGGCCCGGGGCATTCGTCAGCGGTTGCCTTTAGTGCAGCGTCTTCCTGGCAGCCGCCCGTGACCCGGGCCCGCCGTAGCTAAAGGGGAAGACGTTGCTCACACCCGAACAGTAGCCCATGCGGGGGCATGTCCGTGCGCGAGGGGTCCGCATGGTCCGTCTTGGGGCGAATGGCAGGATGGCGGGCGATGAGACGCGATGGAGGCTGAGGAGCCCCTTCCGCCCGGGCAGCACGTTCCGCGCGACTGGCCGGTTCTGCACTATGGGCGGGTGCCGAGATTCCGCCCCGAGCGCTGGGACCTGCGGGTGCAGGGCGCGACCGCCTCCGGGCGGGAGAGCCGCTGGACCTGGCCCGAGGTGGCGGCGATGGAACGAGAACGGGTCACGGCCGACTTCCACTGCGTCACCAGGTTCTCCATCCGCGGCGTCCTCTGGGAGGGCGTCCGCGCCACGACGCTGGCCACACTCGCCGCGCCCGCGGACGACGCCACGCACGTGATGGTCTGGGCCGAGTACGGCTACAGCGCGAACCTGCGGATGTCGGACTTCCTCACCGACACGTCCCTGCTGGCGACCCATCGCGACGGCGAGCCCCTCACCTCCGAGCACGGCGCGCCGCTCCGCATGGTCGTGCCGCACCTGTACGCCTGGAAGAGCGTCAAGTGGGTCCGCGCGATCGAATACCTCATCGCGGACCGGCGTGGCTTCTGGGAGGAGCGCGGCTACCACAACGTCGCCGACCCCTGGCTTGAGCAGCGCTACTCCTACCAGGAGGAGCTCCCGCCGGCCTGAGCCGCGGCGCGGAACCCATGCCCGCCGAGTCAGACCGCTACGGGCAAAGACCCACGCGTTTCGTGACTGCGGTATTACCGTCTGCTGTCATGCTCCTGACTTCCGCCGACGCGCTGATCGCCGTGGCGTCCGCCCTCACCGTGGGCGCCGCCGGCTGGTCGCTGTGCGCGATGCGGCAGCGCACCGGCAGGGGTGCCCTGGCCGACGAGGCGACCTTCGCCGCGCTGCACACGGTCTCGGTCGCCTCCACCTCACTGCGGGCCGGGCTGACCGAGGACTCCGCCCGCAAGGCCGTACGGCACCTGCGGGACCTGCTCGGCGTCCCGGTCGTCGCGGTCACCGACACCGAGCGGCTCCTCGTCTGGGAGGGCGGCATCGCCCACTCCGACTCCACGCTCCGCCTGGCCCAGCCCGTCCTGACCTCCGGCCGGCCACGGGTGATCGTCCGGGAGCTCGACCCCTGCGGCGACCCGCACTGCCAGGTGCGGGTCGCCATGATCGCGCCGCTGACCATCGACGGCCGGGTCGCGGGCGCCCTCGCCGCGTACGCCGAGCGGGCGCGGTTCCACCGGCTGCGCATCCTGGGCGAGGTGGCCCGCTGGATGTCCGGCCAGCTCGAACTCGCCGAGCTCGACTCCTCCAAGGCGCGGCTGATGGAGGCCGAGATGCGCGCGCTGCGCGCGCAGATCTCCCCGCACTTCGTCTACAACTCGCTGACCACGATCGCCTCGTTCGTGCGCACCGACCCCGAGCGCGCCCGCGAGCTGGTGCTCGACTTCGCCGACTTCGCCCGCTACTCGTTCCGCAACCCGCGCGACTTCACCACCCTGGCCGAGGAGCTCCGCTCGATCGACCGTTACCTGCTGCTCGAACGCGCGCGGTTCGGCGAGGAACGCCTGCGGTTCAGCGTCGAGATCGCGCCCGAGGTGCTGCCCGTCGCGGTGCCGTTCCTGTCGCTCCAGCCGCTGGTCGAGAACGCCATCCGCCACGGCATGGAGTGCGGCATGCCGCGGTTCCACGTGCGCATCGTGGCGCGCGACGCCGGGGCCGAGGCCGCGATCAGCATCGAGGACGACGGCGTCGGCATGGACCCCGACGAGCTGCGGGCCCTGCTCGAGTCGGGCGATGACAGCGGCGCGACGCGCGGCATCGGCCTGCTCAACGTGGACGACCGCCTGCGCCAGGTGTACGGCGAGGAGTACGGCCTGGTCATCGAGACCGCGGTCGGCGCGGGCATGAAAGTCAGCCTCCGGGTGCCCAAATGTCACACAGATCTGTCCGCAGGGTAAGAGTCGCGTCTTACTCCATGAAATCTATTGCACACGGAGAGTAAAGGGGGCAGTCTCCTGCCATGTTGCGCGTGCTCGCCGCAGACGACGAGGCCCCGGCCCTGGAGGAGCTCACCTACCTCCTCCGCCGGCACCCGCGCGTGCAGACCGTCCAGCCGGCGGCCGACGCCGCGGAGGCGCTGCGCGACCTCGGCCGCATGGTGACCGAGGGCGACCGGCTCGACGCGGTGTTCCTCGACATCCGCATGCCGGGCCTCGACGGGCTCGACTTCACCCGGCTGGTCACCGGCTTCGCCGACCCGCCCGCCGTCGTCTTCGTCACCGCCCACGAGGAGTTCGCGGTGACCGCGTTCGAACTCGGCGCGGTCGACTACCTCCTCAAGCCGGTCGACCCCGGCCGCCTCAGCGAGGCCGTTCGCCGTGTCGAGCAGACCGTTCGCCGCGACGCCGCCGCCGAGGAGCCCGAGGCCGACGAGATGATCCCCGTCGAGCTCGGCGGCCGCACGCGGATGATCCCGCTCGCCGCCGTCACCCACGCCGAGGCGCACGGCGACTACGTCCGACTGCACACCTTCGACGGCAGCTACCTCATCCGCGTGCCGCTCGCCGCGCTCGCCGAACGGTGGAGGCCGGTCGGATTCATCCGCATCCACCGCAAGACGCTCGTGTCCACGGCGCACATCAGCGAGCTGCGATTCGACGACGGCCGCGCGGTCCTGCAGGTCGGCGAGCGCCCGCTGCTCGTGAGCCGGCGACACACCCGCGAGGTCCGCGACCTGCTCGTCCGCAGATTCCGGCAGGAGGCCCGCGGCCCGAGATGACCGAACGCGTCACCGTCACCGTTCCCGGGGCCCGCAGGCGTGGCCCCCGCCGAAGACCTCCCGACGAACCTGCGGAGCCGGGCGTGGCACGGGTCAGATCCCTGATCCGCACGCAGGCCCGGCACGCCTTCGCGACCCTCACGATCGTCTTCCTTCTCCTCGCCGGCCTGCCGATGTTGTTCGCCTGCGCCCCGTGCCTGTCCCACGTGCGGCTGCTGGGCGTCCGGCTTCCCTGGCTGATCCTCTGCGGTGGCGTCCAGCCCGTCTGGGTGGTCGCCGCGCATCGCCACGTACGTCTCGCCGAGCGCGCCGAGCGCGCCTTCACCGAACCGGCACGGCCCGAGTGACCAACACCTCGGTGCCGGAAGCGGGTGAGGAGCATTCATGATCACGGTGGTGGCGCTCGTGCTGCTCATCGCCTCTCTTCTGGGCGTCTCCGTGCGTACGCGGCCCGCCCACGCCTCCGACCTGTACGCCGCCTCCCGCGAGGTCTCGCCGTGGTGGAACGCCTCGGCGATCAGCGGGGAGTACATCTCCGCCGCGGCCTTCCTGGGCATGGCCGGCCTCGTGCTCGCGTACGGCGCGGACATGCTGTGGCTGCCGATCGGCGCCGCCGCCGGCCATGTGGTGCTGCTGACACTCGTCACGGCTCCCCTCCGCCGCTCCGGCGCTTACACGCTGTCGGACTTCGCGGCCTGGCGGCTCGGATCGCGTACGGTCCGGCACGCCGTCAGCGCCTGCGTCGTCGTCATCGGCTGGTTCTACCTCCTTCCGCAGTTTCAGGGGGCCGGCGTAACACTGTCGGTAATAAGCGGGCTGCCCGTATGGACCGGCTGGGTGGCCGTCGTCCTCGCGGTGGGCGCGATGGTCCTGCCCGGTGGCCTGCGCAGCATCACCGGAATGCAGGCCGTCCAGTTCTGGCTCAAGCTCATCGCGGTGGTCGTGCCAGGGCTGATCTTCCTGGCCGTCTGGCGGCTGCAGAACGACGCCGACGCGGCGCGCGCGCCGTACTTCCACCGGCCGACGACGGTCACGGCCGGCACGAGCGCGCAGATGCGGCTCACCGCACCCGCCGTCGTCACCGTCCGCGGCGTCCTCGACGGACGGCGCTACGACGGCGAGCCCGTCCGGCTGGACACCGGGACGCATCGCGTACGTTCCGGGGCGCGGCTGCGGTTCCCGGCCGGCGCCGCGGTGCCGCACACCGACCGGCTGACGCCCCTGCGCGGCGACCGGTGGGCGACGCCGTTCTCGGGCGGGCGCAACCACCCGCTCGCCGCGACGTACTCCGTGCTGCTCAGCGTCCTGCTCGGCACCATGGGCCTGCCGCACCTCGTCGTGCGCTTCTACTCCAACGCGGGCGGGCGCGCCGCACGCCGCACCGCGAAGATCGTGGTGCTGATGCTGGCCGCCTTCTACCTGTTCCCGGCGCTGTTCGGCACCCTCGGCCGGCTCTACACGCCCGAGCTGCTGATGACCGGCGAGACCGACGCGACACTCCTGATGCTGCCCCACCGGATCCTGCCGGGCCTCGCGGGCGACCTGCTGACCATCCTCGTCGCCACCGGGGCGTTCGCCGCGTTCGCGTCCACCTCCTGCGGGGTCGTCGTCGCGGTCTCCGGCAGCATCTCGGGCAACTTCGGCGGCGGCGCGAGCGGCTTCCGGCTGTCCGCGGTGATCACGATGGCGGTCCCGCTCCTCCTCGCGACGCTGACATGCGTGCCGCAGTCGATGGCGCTGATCACCCTCGCCTTCGCGGTCGCGGCGTCGTCGCTGTGCCCGCTGCTGGTCCTGGGCGTCTGGTGGTCGCGGCTCACCCCGGCGGGCGCGGTGGCGGGCGTGGTCGCGGGCGGCGGACCGGCCACCGCGGCCGGCCTGGCGCGGATCCTCGGCGGCCAGCGCGCCGGCTGGCTCGGCATGCTGATCGAGCAACCGGCACTCCTCACGGTGCCGCTGGGGTTCGCCGCGATGATCGGCGTCTCCCTGCTGACACGCGCGACCGTTCCGGCGCACACGGACCGCGCGATGGTCCGCATGCACGTCCCGGAGGACCACCCGTGATCTTCTAGCCGTGCGAGGGCGATCCGGGCCCGTGCCCGTCCGGCGGGGCCGGTACCCGGGGGGAGCCGGTGGCGCTGACACCGGTTCGACCAGCGCGGGTCGGCCACGGTGGC
>NZ_JBHLZP010000460.1:0-6387 GCF_042429965.1 Actinoallomurus acaciae | reverse complement strand
GCCGATCTCCTCCTCGAATGTGGTCGGCGTCCGCATCTCCGCCGCCGCGTTCGAGCCGCTCCGCGTTCGCGGGCATCGACCACGCGCTGCGCCTTCCACGGGCCGCGTGCGGCAGAGGTCCACACGTCAATGGACGCCGCAGGCGCGGTGAATCATGACACGGCTCCAGGACGCACCCCGCGCCCGAGGCCGGTGCGGGCCCCTGGGCGCTTCTGTCGGCCGACGTGCCGCAGCGGCGGCTCGCCGGAGCCCTGCCGCCGCGCCCTGACCCAGCGAGGCCGCCTCCGCTCCGGCCGTCGTGGCCGCCACCTGTTCCCCGGCCTCTTTGAACCCCGCCGTTCGTCGCACCGGAGCGACCGCTCAGACCGCTCTTACCGAACGCATACCGCCGACTACGAACCGTTTACCGAGGCAAGGGCTTTATGGGTTTCGCCGCAGGACGTACGGACCCTAGTGTTTCGGCACAGCAACGTTCTCGGGACGGCCGCCAGGCTCCGACTCGGGGGGGTGGAGGCCAGGCGGCGGCGCCTGGGTGCTGCTGAACGGTCGGGGGGTTGTTCAGCGGCACCCAGGCCTTTTTTCGTCCTATGAGACCCCGAGAGCCCGCGATGGTTCCGCCCTCGCGGGGGTCAGCGGTCGCGCAGGGCCTTCAGGGTCTCCACGTCCGCGCGGTGTGGTTCGGGGGCGCGGCCCGGGGTCTCGATCACGAGGGGCACGCCCCGGCTCACCGGGTGGCGGAACAGCTCGGCGAACGGCTCGGCTCCGATCCGGCCCTTGCCGATGTTCTCGTGCCGGTCCTTGGCCGAGCCGCAGGCGTCCTTGGAGTCGTTCGCGTGAATCAGCTTCAGCCGGTCGGCGCCGACCGTCGCCGCCAGGGCCTCCAGGGTCGCGGCGACGCCGCCCGGGGCGGCCAGGTCGTGACCCGCCGCGAACGCGTGGCAGGTGTCCAGGCACACCCCGGCACGCGGGTGGCGGTCCACGGTGTCCAGGTACGGGCCGAGGTCCTGCACGGTCGCGCACAGCATCGCACCCTGCCCGGCCATCGGCTCGAACAGCAGGTCGGGGCCGTCCGGCGGGATCTCGTCGAGGAGCGGGAGCAGGTGTTCGCGCAGCTGGCGTACTGCGACCTCGCGCGGCTGGGACACCGCCGAGCCGGTGTGCACGACGACGCCACGGGCGCCGATCGCGGCACCGCGTACGAGCGAGTGCCGGATCGAGGCCACCGAGCCGGCGACCGTCTCCGGGTTGGGCGACCCGATGTTGATCAGGTACGGGGAGTGCACGAACACCGGCATGCCGGTCCGCTCGCCGTGCTCCCGCAGTTTGCGGTCCTCGGCCTCCTTACCGGCCGCCAGCGCCCACCCGCGCGGGTTGCTGACGAAGACCTGGATGGCCTCGGCACCGATCTGCGCCGCGTAACGCAGCCCACCGGTGGCCAGGCCACCGGCCACCGGTACGTGCGCCCCGACGGGGCTTGTCAGCTGCGCAGTCATCGCCGCGCCAGCCTAGTCGCTGCGACGGCCCCGCTCACGACAGGGCCCGCCGCACCGACCGAAACCGAACGACGCCGGTCCTAGGGCGTGTAAGGAAGACCGCACGCGCGGCTGTGAAAATCCACGACCCAACCGGGACAGGCTCTAGTGCCAGATGGTGATCGTGGCGCCGTGGGGCTGTGGGGTGCCGGCCGGAGGATTCTGGCCGGTGACGATGTCGCGGCCGCCGCCCTTGCTGACCTTCACCTGGAAGCCGTTCTGGCGCAGGAGCTGCCGCGCTATCGAGATCGGCTGTCCCGTCACCTGGGGTACCGCTCCCTGGCCGCCGTCGTTGTCCTTGCAGAACGGGTTCCACCACTGGCACTGGCCCTTGGTCACCGTCACCTGCACCGCGTCGCCGCGGTTGACCTGCTGGCCCGGCGGCGGGTTCTGGCCGATGACGATGTTCTCCGGCTGGTTCGGGGCCGGGTCCTGCTCCTGCCACTGGACGTTCAGGCCCAGCTTGGTCAGGGTCGCGTTGGCCTGGTCGCGGGGCATGTTGACGAGGTTGGGCATCTTGATGCCGCTGCTGACCACCAGCGTCACCGGGTCGTCCGGGTTCTGTGACGTGCCGGCGGCCGGCCTGGTCTTGATGACGTAGCCGCGCGGGATCGTGGTGCTGTCCTGCTGCACCTGGTCGCCGGGCTGCAGGCCGGCGCTCTGCAGCCGCTGCTTGGCCTGGTCGAGCGGGAGGTTGTGCACGTCCGGGATGTCCACGGGCTTCTTGCCCCTGGAGAACACCAGCGTGAGCACGGTGCCCTTCTTGACCTCCGTGCCGACCTTCGGCTGGACGTCGGCGACCATGTCCTTGGGGATCTTCGGGTCGTAACGGGAGTCACCGTGCTTGACCTTCAGGCCGATCTTGGCGGCCTCGACGCGGGCCTGCTCCTCGGAGAGGCCGACGAGCTTGGGCACCCGTTCGGTGTTGCCGACCGTCACGGTCCACACCACGCCGCCGATGAGCAGCACCACCACGACGGCGGCGGCGATCACCGCGTACAGGCCGGGCGGGCGCAGGAACCGGTGCCGCGGCGGCGGGGGCGGCGCTCCGGGGTCGGGCTGGGTGTGCTCGTCCCGTGGGATCGCCATCGTGTGCGGCCGCATCATCTGCGTGCCGGAGCCGGCCGGTGCCGGGAGCGCCTGTGTCGCCCCCTCCGGGAAGGAGCCCGCCGAGGGGCTGGGCATGGGCGTGGTGACCGGGCTGACGTTCGCGAGGGTCTCGTCGATGTCGCGGGGCAGCGTGCGGTAGACCTCGCCCGCCGCGGAGTGGAAGTGGACCGCGTCGGAGGGGCGTCGCGCCGGATCCCGGTTGGTCGCGCTGGCCACGAGGGCGTCGATCTGCGGCGGCAGGCCCGGGATCACGCTCGACGGCAGCGGCACGGCCTCGTTGACGTGCTTGTACGCCACGGACAGCGGCGTGCCGCCCTGGTGCGGCTGACGGCCGGTCAGCAGCTCGAACAGCATGATGCCGGCCGCGTAGACGTCGGTACGGGTGTCGGCGTCGCCGGAGATGACCTGCTCGGGGGCGAGGTAGCCGACGGTGCCGATGAGCATGCCGGTCTTGGTCTGCTTGCTCGCCGACTCCGCACGGGCGAGGCCGAAGTCGGCGACCTTGATGCGGCCGTCGGCGTTGAGCAGGACGTTCTCCGGCTTGACGTCACGGTGGATCACACCGGCGCGGTGCGCGGCGCCCAGCGCCGCGAGCACCGGCTGCATGATCTCCAGCGCCTCGCGTGGTCCGAGCCGGCCGCGCTCGGTCAGCAGCGCGCGGAGCGTGCGCCCGGGGACGTACTCCATCGCCAGGAACACGTGGCCCTTGCTGGTGCCCTGGTCGTACACGGCGACCACGCTCGGGTGCGACAGCGCCGCGGCGTGCTTGGCCTCGGCGATGAAGCGCCGTACGAACTCCTCGTCGCCGACGAGGTTCGCGTGCATGACCTTGAGGGCCACCGTGCGATCGAGTTTCGTGTCATGGCCGACGTAGACCGTGGCCATGCCGCCCTGGGCGACTCTCGACTGGACGCGGTAGCGCCCATCGAGCACCTGCCCGACGAGCGGGTCTGCAACCGACGTATCCATCAGGGAGGAGTGTATTCGTGTTCAAACGTGATACTCGCCGCCAGTACGAAGGAAAGCATCGATCCTTGACCGGATCGAGATCAACCGCTCGAGCTGAGCCCCTGCCACGGGGACGACGCCTGGGCGTACCGCCGCTTGGGGATGCGGCCGGCGAGCCGGGCCATCCGGCCGGCCGTGACGGCGTGCCGCATCGCCGACGCCATCAGGGCCGGTGACTGCGCGCGGGTGACCGCGGTCGCGAGCAGCACCGCGTCACAGCCCAGCTCCATCGCGAGCGCCGCGTCGCTGGCCGTGCCGAGCCCCGCGTCCAGGACGACCGGCACCTGCGCCCGCTCGACGATCAGCTCGATGTTGTGCGGGTTGCGGATGCCCAGGCCCGAGCCGATGGGGGAGCCGAGCGGCATCACGGCCGCGCAGCCGGCCTGTTCGAGCCGGTGGGCGAGCACCGGGTCGTCGTTGGTGTACGGCAGCACGACGAATCCGTCGTCGACGAGCTGCTCGGCCGCGTCCACCAGCTCGATCGGGTCCGGCAGCAGCGTCCGCTCGTCGGCGATGACCTCCAGCTTCACCCAGTTGGTCTCCAGCGCGTCGCGGGCGAGCTTGGCGGTGAGCACGGCCTCGCCCGCGGTGAAGCAGCCGGCGGTGTTCGGCAGCACCCGGATGCCGCAGCGGCCGAGCACGTCGAGCACCGAGCCGCGGGAACCGGGGTCGACGCGTCGCATCGCGACCGTCGTCAGCTCGGTGCCGGACGCGGTCAGCGCCTCCTCCAGGACGTTCATGCTCGGCGCGCCGCCGGTCCCCATGATCAGCCGAGAACCGAACGTCTCTCCCGCGATGACGAGCGGGTCGTCCATCGTCAACCTCCCTGCACGGCGGTCAGCACCTCGATGCGATCCGCCTCGCGAACGATCGTGGTCGGCCAGTCGCCGCGCGGGACGACCTGGTCGTTGAGGGCGACGGCCACGCCGGCCGGCGCCCGCGTCACGGAGGCGACGACGCCCGCGACGGACGCGCCCTCCTCTGCCTCGTGCTCCGCGCCGTTCACAGTGATCTTCATGGTCTCCTCGCGTTCACCGGTCGCTTCGCCCTTCTCGCTCGCGCCTGCGGGGTCACTCCTGGAACCGGCCGGGTGAGAACGGCCGGGCGACCTCGGGCATCGCGCCGGTCGCCAGCACCTCGGCCATGACGTCTCCGGTGACCGGCGCGAGCAGCACGCCGCCGCGGAAGTGGCCGGTGGCCAGCAGCAGGCCCGGCAGCGCGCTCGCGCCGAGCACCGGGGCGTTGTCCGGCGTGCCGGGCCGCAGACCGGCGCGCACCTCGGCGAACTCCAGCTCGGTGATGCCGGGCAGCAGCTCGCGGGCGTCGCGCAGCAGCTCCCAGACGCCGCCCGCGGTGACCGTCGTGTCGAAGCCCATCTCCTCCTGGGTGGCCCCGACGACGACCTCTCCGTCGGCCCGCGGCACGAGGTAGACCGACGAGCCGCGTACGAGGCCGCGGACGCACCGGCCCAGGAACGGTGTCGTGCTCCGCAGCCGCACCACCTGGCCCTTGACCGGGCGTACCGGCGGCAGCGCGCCGTCCGGCACGCCCTTGACGTCCTGGCTCCACGGCCCGGCGGCGAGCACGACCTGGTGTGCGCGGAGCACGTCACCGCCGTCGAGGCGGACGCCCGCGGCCCGTCCGTCCTCGGTCAGCACCTCCGCGACCCGCTCGCGTACGAGCGTGCCACCGAGCCGCTCGACGGCGGTCAGCAGCGCGGACGTGAGGCGCCGCGGGTCGATGGAACCGTCCGCCGGGGCGAGCAGGCCGCCGCGTACGGAGGGCGCGAGCATCGGTTCCATCCGCCGGCACTCGCGGCCGGTGAGCGTCTCGGCCGGGATCCCGAGCGACTCCTGGTAGCGCCGCAGCTCGCCCAGGAGCGCGAGGTCGTCGGAGTCGAGGGCGACCTGGAGCGTGCCGTCGTCGCGGAAGCCCGTGTCGTGCCCGGACACCTCCTCCAGCTCCGCCACGAACGCCGGATAGCGATCGCGTGAGGCGCGGCCGAGGTGCAGGAGCGCCTCCTCGCCGTAGGAGAGCTCACTGACGGGGGTGAGCATCCCGGCGGCGACGTAGGAGGCCTTGGCGGCCGGTTCGGGGTCGGCGACCGTGACGCGCAGGCCGCGTCCGAGCGAACGCCATGCCGTCGCCAGCCCGATCACACCGCCGCCGATGATGACCACGTCGTCCACTCTGGCGCTCCCTTCGCCGGCATGACCCGGATCAGGTTCAGCGGTCGGCGGCCCCATGCCGCCCTCTCAGCCCGGTTCGCCGGGCTCCCGCGCTGGGATCTCTCTCGGGGCGTTCCACAGGCTCGCGGTACGCGGGGCCTGTGAAGCACCCCTAGCCTACGTCGTATGGAGCGCGTGATCGTGGTGGGTGGCGGACTGGCCGGGCTGCGGACGGCCGAGGCCCTGCGGGCCCAGGGGTACGCCGGCGGTCTCACGATGGTGGGGGCCGAGCCGCACGTCCCGTACGACCGCCCGCCGCTGTCGAAGGCCGTGCTCCGGGGGGAGACCGGCGACACGACCGTCGCCGCCGACTTCGACGCGCTCGGCTGCGCGACACTCCTGGGGCGCCGCGCGACGAGCCTGGGCGAGGACCTGGAGACGACCGAGGGCCCACTCGCCTTCGACGGGCTCGTCATCGCGACCGGCGCGACGCCGATCCGGCTGCCCGGCGACGGCCCGCAGCACGTGCTGCGCACCATCGACGACGCCCGTGCGCTCCGCTCCGCGCT
>NZ_JBHLZP010000459.1:0-6394 GCF_042429965.1 Actinoallomurus acaciae | reverse complement strand
TCGCGGCGGGCGTGGCCGCGCCCCGGCGGGCCCGGGCCGCCGAGGCGACGACGACGGCGCTGCCGGACCCCGGCGACTCCGGCATCGACCACATCGTCGTCGTGATGATGGAGAACCGCTCCTTCGACCACTACCTCGGCTGGCTCTCGGGCGCGGACGGCAGGCAGGCCGGGCTGACCTACACGGACGCGAGCGGCGTCGCGCACGACACCCACCACCTGACCACTCCGTCCGGGTGCGGGTTCAACGACCCCGACCACTCCTACGAGGGCGGGCGGACGGAGCTCAACAACGGCGCCTGCGACGGCTGGCTGCGGGCCGGGTCCAACGACGAGCTGTCCATCGGCTACTTCGAGGCCGCCGACCTGGCCTTCTACGGGCGTGCGGCGCGCGAGTGGACGGTCTGCGACCGCTACTTCGCCGCCATGATGGCCCCGACGTTCCCGAACCGGTTCTTCCTGCACTCCGCCCAGACCGACCGTACGACGACCTCGGTCGAGAAGATCGCGACCATGCCGGCGATCTGGGACCGGCTCGCCGACAAGGGCGTCACCGGCCGCTACTTCTACAGCGACGTGCCGATCACCGCGCTGTGGGGCACGAAGTACCTGGGCATCAGCCGCCAGATCACCGAGTTCTACCTGGCCGCGGCCACCGGCACGCTGCCGCCGGTGTCGTACGTGGACCCGGGCTTCCTCGGCGAGGCGGTCCCCGGCATGTCCGAGGACGAACACCCGCTCGCCGACATCCGCCTCGGCCAGCACTTTCTCGGCAAGGTGCACGACGCGATCGTCACCGGCCCGAACTGGGAGCGGACCGTCCTGGTGATCACCTACGACGAGTGGGGCGGCTTCTTCGACCACGTACCGCCGCCGGCCGGCCCCGACCCGAACCCCGACCTGGGCGCCGGGCTGCGCGGGTTCCGTGTGCCGTGCGTGGTCATCTCCCCGCGCGCGCGGCGCGGTCACGTGGCGCACGGCCTGTACGACCACACCTCGGTGCTGAAGATGATCGAGTGGAGGTTCGGGCTGGAGCCGCTGACCGTACGCGACGCCGCCGCCGGCAACCTCGCCGAGGTCCTGGACTTCACCGATCCGCCGAACCTCACGGCGTCGCGCTACCGGATCCCGCTCCCGATCACGCTCGGCTGCCTGGTGCCCGACCACGCCCACTCCGGCGAGGACTGGCCGGAGCTCGCCGCGCTCGCGCGCAGCCGCGGCTTCACGACACCGTAGGCCGCAGGGAAACTCTCAGCCTCCCGAACTACGATCGGAACCGTTCACATCCGGTCAGGGCGTGGGGAGAACCGTGAGCGACCTCCAGGGAGCGGCGGACGGGCGCAAGCCGGTCTTCGGCGCCGAGCGGCGCGTGCGGATCCTCGAGCTGCTCCGCGCGAACGGCACCCTGTCCCTGCGACAGCTCGCCGAGGCCGTGCAGTCCTCGGAGGTCACCGTACGCCGTGACGTACGGGCGCTGGAGGCCGACGGCCTGATCGACCGTCACCACGGCGGCGCGTCCCTGCCCGGCGAACTGTCCCGCGAGCCCACCCACCTGCAGAAGGCGCAGGTGGCCAAGGTGGAGAAGGCGGCCATCGCCGACCTCGCCGTGGCGCTCGTCGAGGACGGCGACGCCGTGGTGATCGGACCGGGCACCACGACGCACGCGCTCGCGCAGCGGCTGACCGGCCACACCGACCTGACGGTGGTCACCAACTCCCTCCTCGTGGCGCAGGCCCTGTCGGCGTCCCCGCGCATCGAGGTGGTGATGACCGGCGGCATGCTGCGCGGCCCCGTCCAAGCCCTCGTCGGCAGCGCCGCGGAACGCTCGCTCGCGGGCCTGCGCACCCGCCGCGCGTTCATCTCCGGCAACGGCCTCACCGCCGAACGCGGCCTGTCCACCCCGAACATGCAGGTCGCCAGCACCGACCGGGCCCTCGCCGCGTCCGCCGAAGAGGTCGTCGTGCTCGCCGACCACACCAAGATCGGCGTGAACACCATGGTCCAGACGGTCCCCGCCGACGAGATCGCCCACCTGGTCACCGGCGACGCCGCCCCGCAGGAGGAGCTGTACGAGCTGAGCGCTCGCGGTGTGCGCCTCCACGTCGCCCGCCTCCAGTAGCCGACGCGGACGTCCAGACAGGGCCCAGGCCGGACCTCAGATCCAGCCGGCCTTCACAGCGATCAGGATGGCGTGGGCGCGGTTGCGGGCGCCGAGCTTTTTCGCCGCCGACCTGAGGTAGTTGCGTACGGTGCCCTCCGACAGGAACACCTGCGTCGCGACCTCCGCGATGTCGTTTCCCTCGGCGTAGCGCCGGAGGATCTCGGTCTCCTGCGGAGTGAGCGGGGTCGGCGTCGCGTCGAGCGCCGCCAGGGCGAGCCGGTGGTCGATCACGCGGTCACCGTCACGGACCCGGCCGATCGCGTGGAGCAGGTCTCCGGCCGGGGCGGACTTGACGATCAGCCCGGTGACGTTCGCGGCGAGGGCCCGCCGGAGATGCCCCGGGTTCGCGACTCCGGTCATGGCGATGATCCCGCAGTCGGGTCGCAGCGTGCGAAGCCGCTCGATCACGGTGAACGCGTCGACCCCCAGCAGATCGACGTCGAGCACCGCGACGTCGGGATCGTGCTCGGCCGCCGCCGCGAGCACCGCGTGCCCGGTCGTGGCGTGGGCCACGACATCGGCGCCGGCCTGCTCTCGCACGAGCGCGGCCAGGGCGTCCGACCGCAGATACGCGTCCTCGGCGACCAGCACACGGAGGCGGCACGGGCCTCCTGCCGCCGGTTCCTCACCAGGGGACTCGTGCGCCGACGGGGCGGACCACCCGGGCCGGTCGGCGGTCATGACGGTGATCCCGGCATAGGACGACCTCTCAGAGAAAGATTGGCTTCCATCTCTTATTGGTCGCTGGCCCCGTTTTGTTTTCACCTTTCTTTGGATCAATCGCCGTCTTCCACGGTCAGCGGCCGTTCATCCGGAGTACCGCGACGGCCTGGACGGTGGCGTAGCCGCGCCATTCCAGTTCCGCGGCCGGGGAGTAGGCGGTGAAGTCGACCGCCCACCCGCCGTCGGGCCGCTGTCCGCTCTCCAGCCGGTCGAGGTCGTCGGCGACGGCGCGGTCGTCGACGAGGGCGCGTACGGGACGGCCCGGCTCGGGGGCGAAGTCGAGCAGGTGGAGCGTCTCTCCCTCCGTCCCTCCCGCGACCGGGATCGCGCCGTCCGACGGGACGAACGGGGCGAGGTGCCCGAGGAGCTCACGGGCTTCGGGAAACGAGTCGGTGGCGGCGTCGAGGAGTTGGAGCGCGAACGACAGGACGTAGGCGAAGGGAGCCTCGTCGATGCCCTGAATCGCCTGGAGGCAGTACCGCGTGGCCCTGGTCAACCACGGGTGGTCCCGGACGTCCTCATCCGATCGGGCGGCCCGGTGCGCCTGGGCCGCGATCGCCGCGGTGATCTGCAAGGAGGACTCGCGCGGGTCCGCCTGCGCCCAGAAGGGCGCGCAGGCGGTGGGGTCGCCGAGGGGCAGCGCGAAGGGCAGCCCGCCGTCGGGCAGCGTGACGGACTGGAGCCAGTCGAGGAGGGCGACGACGTGCGGCGAGGTCGCGGGAGCCGCGTCGGCGATGGCCTCGAGCGCGTGCTGCGCCCCGCCGGGCTGGCTTTCGCGCGCGCGAAGATCGGGCTCAAGGCCCCACCCGTAGCCGCCGTCGGGATTGCGATGACCGTCGATCGCGGCCAGGACGGCCGCGCGGGTCTCGGCGGTGTCGTTCCCGCCGGCCAGTTCGAATCGGCGTCTGTCGAGGACGCGTGCGTGTGTCGCCATGAACGATGTGGCTCGGTCGAGGTCGATGCTCATGAACCTGAACGTTGCCATGGCGTCGCCACCGGGGGATTGGACGAATCGGCCACGGTGGCCCGCGAGGGGGCGGGAGTCAGGCCAGCAGGGCGCCCGGGGCGGTTCCGGTGAGGCGGCGCGCCTCCCGGTTGAGATGGGCCTGGTCGAAGTAGCCCGCCGTCGCGGCGGCCTCACTCAAGGCCGTGCCCGAACGGGCCAGGTGAAGGGCGTGCTGAAATCGGTGGATCCCCATCAGCGTCTTCAGGCCGTAGCCGAACAACCGGTCACCGGTCCGCCGGAGCGAACGCTCCGACAGGCCGTGATCGTCGGCGATCTCACGGACGGACCGGTGCCCCCGGGCGGCACGGTCGAGGGAGGCGGCCAGGCGAAGGGCGGACGGGTCCGGGGCCGCTCGCCTCCACAGCGCCGCGAAGACTCCTTCGAGCATCAGGGGCACGTCGTCCTCGGCCGCGTCGAGCGCCTCGCCGGGAACCGGCGCGAGGTCGGCCAGCGCGACGCGGTGGTCGGTCAGCTCACGGGCGGGGACGCCCAGCAGCGCGTGCGCGACGCCGGGCGGGAAGCGCAGGCCCCAGGTCGCGGCCCCGGGACGGGTCGCGATGGCCAGGGCGGTCGTGTCCGCTCCGGCGATCACAAGACGATCGTCGTGCCACATCAGGTCCATGACGCCGTCGGGAACGACATGCTGCTCCTCGCCGGCGGCGATGCTCCGCCACATCGTCGTCCCGGCGAGACGTCCACACCATTTCGCGTACCCCGACACTCCACGTCACCTCGATTCCACAATCTAGCGGCCGGGCGTGACAACCCGGCCTCCTCGCCTGCGGAGCCGGTACGGGAGCGTCTCCCCGCTTCCCGAGGAGCCGCGTCCCGGCCTGGAGGTTCAGCGGCGATTCGGTCCCCCGAATCCCCGGCCGTCATGGACAGGGGCGGGCGCGGGGGATGACGATCCGCGTATGCACCCCGACCAGCCGAACATGGCCATCGGAAATCTGTCCTCGGCATTCCCCGAAATCGCGGTCGAGAACAAACTCAAGAGCGCGGACCTGACCTTCTGGGGCACGCACCTGCGACGCGGAGCGACCACCGTCTCGCTGGAGGAGTTCGTCACCGCCCTGCTCGGCGACTTCCTCCCCGGCACCGCTCGCCGGGGCCTGAAGGTGACGCTCTTTCCCGAGGCGAACGGCATCCGGATCCAGGTCAACGGCAGCGCCGCGCTGTCCGACCAGGACGACCGGCCCTTCTCACTCAACCAGACCTACACCGTCGAGAGCGGCGTGCTCACCATCCACGTCGAGACCGTCGTCGCGCCCAAGAAGGGGCAGGCGTTCGTGCGATCCTGTCTGCTCGCGCACGCCCGGCTGTTCACCGTGGGCAGGCTCACCCTGTCGGCCTCGAGCATCGGCGGCAGCCAGGAGGGCGTCTTCGTCTGGGCCCGGTACGGCTTCGTCCCCACGGTCGAGGACTGGGACATCATGCGCCGGTGGGGGCTGCGGGAACTCGATGGGACATCGGGCGCGCTGTCCGGTGTGCGCGACACCGTACGCCCGATCCTGCTGGACCCCGTGCCGATCGCGCTGCGACGGCTGGTCCACTTCTCCTGGACGGCGGCGGACCAGAAGGCGGCGAAGAGCTTCCTCGACCGCCTGCTCACCGCGAACCTCAGCTGGAAGGGCGCCCTCGACCTGACCGACGCCGCCTCCGCGAACTGGATCGCGGCCTACGCCGAGAGCGGCAGACCCGGCGACGGACTCGATCGGTTCCAAGCGCTGCTCCCGGCTCCCTCCGGGCGGAGCGTCGCGCCTCCCGAGCCGCAGGCCGAGCCCGAGCCCGAGTCACAGGGCTACGGCGGCACGGGACTGAGCGAGCAGGACCTCGTGAATCTCCTCGCCGCGAAGATAACCGACAAGGAAGCGGGCATGGAGGACGTCCGCAAGGAGTACCCCGAACTCGTCGCCAAGGTGCAGGCGGTCCTCGACCGGTCGCGGACCTGACCGGAGACGCGCCGGGGCCGTGCTCACCGCGAGGACGACCCCGGTTGACCGGAGGCGACCGCAGGGGCAACTATTCCTCTGTCAGGGGGCGACCGGTCCGGGCGAGCGCGGGAGGACTCTCGTGGTACGACCAGCCCTCGAGGCCGCGGCGATCGTCAAGGGGTTCTCCGGCGTGCTCGCCCTCGATCACGTCTCGCTGTCCCTCGCCCCGGGTGAGGTGCACGCGCTCGCCGGGGAGAACGGCGCCGGCAAGTCGACCCTCGTGAAGATCCTCACCGGCGTGCAGCCGCCCGACGGCGGGCGGCTGCGTCGCGACGGCGAGCCGCTCGTCCTCGACGGGCCCCTCGGCGCGCGACGCGCCGGCATTCGGGCCGTCCACCAGGACGACAGCCTCATCCCCTCGATGAGCATCGCCCGCAACCTGTTCCTCGGCGAGGAGCCGCGCGGGCGGTTCGGCCTCATCGACACCGCGCGGATGCACCACCGGGCCGCCGAGATCCTCGCCGCGTACGGCCTGCGCGCCGACCCGCGGCGTCCCCTGGCCTCGCTCGGC
>NZ_JBHLZP010000458.1:0-6407 GCF_042429965.1 Actinoallomurus acaciae | reverse complement strand
CGCGAGCGCCCGCCGGCGGTCGTCCGGCCGCAGCGCGCGGTCGCCGGTCCACAGCGCCGCGATGCCGCCCAGCACGAACGCCGGGAAGATCGGGTACCAGTAGCGCAGCAGTTGCAGCCGCAGCTTCGGATGGGCGGGGTTCAGCACACCGCCCTCCAGCGTGAGCGGCACCCACAGCAGCATCAGCCACAGCGCGAACACCCCCACCCGGCGTTCGGGGAGCGTGGACGTGCGGCGTATCAGGCGGACGACGACATACGCCCCGGCGGCGAGCGTCAGCGCGAGCAGCAGCAGCGTTCCCGGCGCCTCGGCCAGACGGCCGAGCTGCTGGGGAAGCCGCCACAGGTACACCCACAGCGGCAGGTCGTGGAACGTCCTGGCGACCTCCGGGCGTGAGGGCAGGTCACCGAGCCCCGACCCGGCGTGCAGCCGCGCGAGCGGGTCACCGTACAGGTGGGCGTTGAGCACGGTCTCGCCGGCCCCGGTGAGGGCGACCGGTACGAACCCCCACAGCCACTCCCACCGCCCGATCCGCCGCCACAGCAGCGCGGGCACCAGCGGCCAGACGAACACGATGAACTCGCGCGTGAGGTAGCTCCACCCCATCAGCACGCCGATGACGACGAGCCAGAGCCGCCGCCAGGGCAGCAGCCCCTCGCGCACCGCGATCGTCAGCGCCACGGCCGCGGTGAACAGCGCCGTCGCCGGCAGGTCCGGCAGCAGCTCGGTGCCCGCCACCACGACGATCCCCACGCAGCCGAGCACGGCCGCCGACAGCGCGCCGACGAGACGCCCGAACAGCATGCAGCCGATCGCGTACACCGAGGCGAACAGCAGCAGCGCCGCCGCCACGGGGAACGCGTGGTAGGTGACCTCGGAGTACCCGAACACCTTCATGACCAGCGCGGTCGGCCCGGTCAGGCCGATGCGCAGGTACTGGTGGTCGAAGATCGGATCCTTCGGCCGCGACGGGAACGACCGGGCCGCGTCCATGTAGCGGCTGTGGTCGACGGGCTGCGGCACGGACAGGTCGCACAGCAACAGGACGCTGTACAGCAGCGTCAAGGCGATGCCGAGGATGACCGCCGGCCGCCAGGCGGGCGCCTCGCGCCGCTCGGCGACCGGCTCGGAAGCGGTGTCGAGCATCAGAACAGCACGTGCTCCCCGGCCGGTCCGTGGAACGCGACGCGTCCGTGCCGCATCAGCTCCGCGTCGCTCACCTTCCAGGTGTGCGCCTCGCGGTCGCCGCGTACGGACACGAAGTTGAAGCGGTCACCGGAGTAGATCCCGACGCCTTCGGCCTGCGCGCGCCGCAGCAGGTCGCTGTCGACCGCGCGCGGCAGGTCGGCGAAGCGCAGCTTCCGCAGCGCGTCGCCGTCGGCCAGGATCGTGCCGCCCTGGATGAGCTCGGCCTCGGTGTGCTCCAGGTGCGGGAAGCGCAGCAGCGTGACGTCGTGCGTGCGCATCTCGCAGTAGTGCGCGCCCTTCCCGACCAGGCCCGCCGTCGTGTAGTCGAAGGCGTACGCCAGGTCGCTCAGGTAGTGGCGCCCGTAGAGGTTGTCGTCGTCCATCTTGGCCAGGTACGCGCCGTCGGCGGCGTCGATGCCGAGGTTGAGGATCGCGCCGAGCGTGAGGGAGGCGTCGGCGGACAGCACGACGACGTCGTCCAGCCCGGCGGCCCGCGCCCGCGCCTCCACGCCCTCCGCCGGGATCCCGTGCAGCACCAGGACGAGCTGGAGCGGCCGGTGGTCCTGCGCGGCGACCTGGGCGATGGCGTGGTCGATCTGGTCGGGCCGGTTGGTCGGCAGGATCACCGAGATGGAGCGTTCGCGGCGGGGCGCGGACACGCCCGCGGCGGTCAGCACGGTCTCGGCCCGGTGGCCGTACAGGTGCTTGGCGAAGACCTCCCGCATCGCCAGGTGACCGATGCGGTCGCGCAGGTCGGCGTCCTTCATCAGCTCCACGAGCGCCTCGGTGGTCTGCTCCGGCGTGGAGGACAGGCGCACGAGGTCGCCGAAGACGTTCTCCAGCGCGCGGGAGTGGCCCGACACGACCGGCGTGGCGCACGCGGACAGCTCGAACACCCGCCGGGCGCACATCGTCGGCGACTCGGTCACCGAGTTGACGTTCAGGAAGATCTTGTACGCCTTGTAGGCGGCCAGCATCCGCTCGTACGGGAGGGAGCCGACGATGTGGTCGGTGTACTCCGGCGGGAACGCGAAGTCCGGGTCGTCGGAGATCCGGCTGTAGATGTGCAGGTCGAACTCGCGGGCGGGCCCCAGGATCGTCTGCATCTGCGCGGCGCGCTCGGGATACTTCTTCGCGTGGTACGTCCCGGCGAACGCGACCTCGTGCTTGCGCCCGCCCGGCACCGCGACCGGGTTGTGGATGCGCGGCTGGGCGCCGAACGGCAGCAGCGCGACGCGGTCGTGGCCGACCGCCTCGACGTAGCGCGGGATGCAGTCGGCGTCCACGGTGAAGACGTGGTCGAACAGCTTGGCCGTCTCGATGAACCGGTCGAAGTTCGGCGGGTCCTCCTTGTTCCAGAAGACCGTCGGGACGCCCTGCGCTCGGCACCAGGCGACCAGGTCGCGCACCGGCTGCTTGGGCGCGCCCGCCGCGCTCATCATCGTGGCCCAGCGGCCGCCGTTGCCGTGCCAGGCCGACTCGACGAACAGCAGCGACGGCCGTTCGCGTTCGAGCACCTCGCGCCAGTCGTCCGGGCCGAACGTGATCTGCTGCCACTCGTACCGGAAGGCGCCCGTGGTGAACACGTCGAGGATGACCGCGACCTTGATGTCGCGCGCCACCGGACCGTCCGGGACGGGCACCTCGGGGATGTTGATCGCCGAGTAGTGGCCCGACAGGTCCGGCGAGCCCGCCGTCGTCTCCGGCTTGGGCTCCTCCAGGCGCGGCGCGGCCTTCAGGGCGGTGGCGACGTTCCTGGGCAGCTTCAGCGCCTGCGAGGGATGCTTGGCGCTCCACAGCGCCTCGCCGAGCCGCCACCACTTGCGCGACTTGGCCGACCTCAGCTGCCAGGTGACGTAATCGGTGCGGTAGGACTGGTGCGCCAGGCGTGCCTCGAGGTTCTTCATCCGCGCGTTGACCTGCTCGTAGCGTGCGATGGCGATGTCGTAGCGGCGCATCCGCTCCTTCTCGTCCTGCACCGCCTCCTGGATCGCGATCAGCGCCCGCTCCATGAGCGGCTGCGACGCGATGACCAGGCCGTCCGGGTCGGCCATCGCCCCCGGCCGCCCGACGGCCCGCAGGTACCGGTCGACGATGTCGAGGTCCTCGACGGTGAAGTAGGGCGCGAGCAGGCGCACGAGGGAGTCCACGTAGAACGTGGCGTAGTGGTCGTGGTGGCGGCTCAGCCCGAACGGCGTGGTGAGCACCAGCCGCCCCTGCGGACGCAGCACCCGGGCCGCCTCGGCGAGCAGCGGGGAGGCGTCCGGGGAGTGCTCGACGATCTCTCCCATGAGAACGGTGTCGAACGACCCGTCGGGAAAGTCGAGGCCGGTGCCGTCGGCGAGCCGGAAATCGAGCCTGGCCCGCACGTCCTCGGGCTCGCCCGCGGATTCCGCCTTCGCGTATTCGATTCGGTCGGCCTGGATGTCCACCCCGATGACGGTCGATCCGCGCCGTGCGCACAGGATCGAGGCGATGCCCTGCGAACAACCGATGTCCAGGACGTCTCCGGTGGCCTGCCCGACGAGCCAGTCGATACGATCACGAGCGACCTGCTGGGTGCTTTCGGCCCAGATCTCGCCCTTGTAGACCTCGGAGATGCGATCGGAATTAGCCATTGAGCCTCTTGTCGTCGGATGTGGCCCAGCGACGCTAGCCGTGTTCGGCGAACGGACGGTGTCCAGCAGGAGACGCCGGAGTATCGACGGGGAAGAAGGTGGACACATGGGCGTGGTCAGGGCGGGCGTACCGCTGATCGCTCTCGGTCTTCTCGCCGTCGACGGGTAGATGGCTTCTCCGCATCCGCCGGAGACGGTGCTCGGCTGGGTACGCGACGTGGTCGGCGGACGCATCTCCTCGATCCGCTCGATCGGCGTCGGCTCGACCACCCTGCACGCCATCGACGCGGGCGAACCACCGCGGCGCCTCGTCGTCCGGCGCTTCCACGACACCGAGCGGCTGCGCTCCGACCCCTGGTACGTCCCGGCCAACGAGGCGGCCGTGCTCGAACTGCTCGACGACACCGAGGTGCCCGCGCCGCGCCTGCTCGCGGCCGACCCGTACGGCCGGATCTGCGACGTTCCGGCGTTGCTGACCACGCGGGTGCCCGGCCGGCCCGCCGTACGGCCGTGGGACATGACGGGCTTCCTCACCGCGATGGCGCAGGCGATGGCGCGCGTCCACGAGGTGCCGCTCGACACCGCGCTGCCCCCGTACGCCCCGTACTTCGAATCCTCGGCGAGCGGCGAGCGGCGCCCGCCGGAGTGGTCGGCCAGTCCCGAGCTGTGGGAGCGCGTGTTCGCCGCCCTGGGGGAGGCCGCGCCACAGACGCCCACGGGGTTCATCCACCGTGACTTCCACCCGGGCCAGACGGTGTGGTCCGGCGACCGGCTGACCGGCATCGTCGACTGGACCACCGGCAGTAACGGGCCGTACGGCATCGATCTGGCGCGGATGCGGCTCAACCTGGCCGCGGAGTATGGGGTGGAGGTCGCCGCGGAGTTCCAGGAGGTCTACCGGGAGGCGTCCGGCCGGGACGCGCGGCATCCGTACTGGGACCTCACCGACGCGGCCGACGCGATCCTGGACATGCCCCTCCCGCGCACGCAGGAGGTCGCCGACCGCTACGGGCGCTTCGAGCACTGGGTCGCCATCGCGCTGTCGGAGCTGTAGGTCCGCGGTGGCGGAGTGTCAGCTCCCGACGACGTGCGCCACGGGCCGCAGGTGCAGCAGGAACCAGTCTCGTGCCAGCGACGACACCTGCTCCAGCGCCCCGGGCTCCTCGAAGAGGTGGGACGCCGCCGGGACGATCTCCAGGCGCCCTTCGCCGGGCAGTTCGCGCAGCGCTCGCCGGTTCAGATCGATGACGGCCGGGTCGTTCTCCCCGACGATCAGCAGCGTGGGCTGGCGGTCCAGACGAAGGTACTCCCCGGCGAGGTCCGGGCGTCCGCCGCGCGAGACGACCGCCTGCACGATCTCGGGTCGCTCCGCCGCCGCGACGAGCGCGGCCGCCGCGCCCGTGCTGGCGCCGAACAGCCCGATGCCCAGCCCCTCGGTGCGGGAGAACGCCGAGACCCAGTCGGCCAGCGCCGCGACACGGGTGGCGAGCATGCCGATCGCGAACCGGAGTTCGGCCGTCCAGGCGTCGCGCTGCTCCTCCGCCGGGGTGAGCAGGTCGACCAGGACGGTGGCCAGGCCCGCCTCGTGCAGCACGCCCGCGACGTGGCGGTTGCGGGGGCTGTGCCGGCTGCTTCCGCTGCCGTGCGCGAACAGCACCACCCCGCGGGCCTGGGCCGGGACGGCGACGTCGGCCTCCAGGACGACGTCCGCGACCGGGATGTGGCGGTTCTCCTCGACGATGTTCATGTCCGCGTTCATGTCCGACCTCCGAACTCGCCGTATCTACGACGCTACGCCACGTCGCCGGGGGCGGGTCGCCCGGCTCGCACGGGCGCGGGTCAGGTGTAGAGCGCGGCGTGCCGGGCGACGAACTCCTCGACGGTCTCGGCGGGCCGCCCGGTGACCAGTTCGACGGTGTGGGTGGCCCGGTCGTAGCGGTTCTCACGGTGGAGGCGGACCATGGTCACGATGTGCTGCTCGACGTGCGGCGGCAGGCCCGCGGGGGAGAGGACCTGCCCGACCCACTCCTCCAGCGGGACGTCCTCGTACGTCACCGGGCGGCCCAGCGCGCGGGAGAACTCCTCGGCGACGCCGTTCAGGTCCTGGGACCGCGGGCCGGTCAGCTCCAGGACCTGGCCCAGGTGGGGAGACGGGTCCTCCAGCACGGCGGTGACGACCCGCGCGACGTCGCCGGCGGCGATCGGGGACGTACGGCCGGTGCCGAACGGCAGCCGGAGCACCCCGGCCGCGGCGACCGAGTGTGCCGCGAGCGTCGTGAACAGCGGGTTGTCCAGGAACGCGGTGGGGCGGATGTGCACGACGGGAAGGCCGGACCAGTTCAGCACCTGCTCGGCCAGCCAGTGCAGCCGCTGCTGACGCGACTCGTCGGTGCTGAACGCGTCCATCTGCGAGACGGTCATCTGCGACATGGCCACGAGGGCGCCGAGCGAGCCGAGCGCGCGGCCGGCCGTCGCGACGGTCGCCGCCGCCTCCAGGTGGGACGGCGACACGCTCAGGCTGAAGAACATCGCGGAGACGCCGTCGAGGGCCCGCGCGACGTCGGCGGGGTTCCGCAGGTCGCCGACGACCACGTCGGCGCC
>NZ_JBHLZP010000457.1:0-6432 GCF_042429965.1 Actinoallomurus acaciae | reverse complement strand
AGGTGGCGTCGGCGGCGCGCGCCGCCGGCCATCCTGCCGGTCGAGGACGATGGCCTGCACCGGGCAGGCGGCCGCCGCCCGCTCAACCCGCTCCCGCTGCCGTTCATCCGGATCCGAGTCGTACAGCAGCGCCTCGTCCCCCCGGATGGTGAACACATCCGGGGCGGCGAACGCACACTGCGCGTATCCCTGGCATCGGGTGAGATCCACGACAACCTTCATGGAAGGCCCCTCGGATGACCATGCCCGGACACGGCGCCCGAAAACGCCGACTTATGGGACCCACTCGTCTGCCATGCTGACGGCAGCACAACTGCGGGAGATAAATGTGATCGAGCTGGCCGACGTGATAAAAGATCTGCGCGACGAGTTGTATCGGGCGATCGACGGAGGCGAGAACGAGCGCCTCCAGTTCGAAGTCGGCTCGATCGAGTTGGAGCTCAGCGTGAGCGTCGAGCAGACCGACGGCGTCCAGGGCAAGGTCCGCTTCTGGGTCGTCGATCTGGGCGCCGATATGAATGACAAGAACATCTCCACGCAGAAACTGAAACTCACCCTCACTCCGACTCTCCACGCCGACGGCGGCCGGATCACTCCCCGGGTGTCCGGCGAAGCCGAAGACGGAGAGGACTGACCCGGCGGAATGCCCGGACTCGACGTCGGCCGAATAACGCAGATCATCACCGGGGAAGGCGGAAAGGCGGGCCTTCGCGGCTCGGGCTACCTCGTGTGCCGGCGGATGGTGCTGACGGCCGCCCACGTCGTCGCGCCCGATGCCCGGGTCCGCGTACGGTTCGTCGACGACGACGGGGAGGCCCGGACCCAGCCCGGTCAGGTGGTCTTCTACGAAGACGCCGTCGACCTGGCGGTCATCCGCCTCGACACGGGGCAGGAGGTCGAACCCGTCCGCTACGGGGCGATCACCGAGGCATCGCCGATCGAGACCGTCGGGTTCCCGCGTTCTCGGCTGCACCGGGGTGAGGACTCCGGCGGCAGGGAGATCGTGTTCCGGGACACCCGCCATGCCCGCGGTACGGCCCGGCCCGCGTCGTGGCGGCGCGAAGGAGGGCTGGAGATCGTCGTCGATCCGCCCGCCCCCGATCCCGACCCCCGGAGATCCGCGTGGGAGGGCATGTCCGGCGCGGCCATCTGGTCGGTCGGCCACCTGGTCGGCGTGGTGAGCGAGCACCGTCTCGGCGACGCCCTGAACACCCTCACCGGCAGCCGCGTCGACCGCTGGTACGCCGAACTGGAGTACAGGCGGCTGAAGCGCCTGCACAACCTCATCGGCCTGCCGCTCGAACGCGGCCGCCTGACCACGATCACGCCCCATGTCCTGAGCCTGGACGCCTACCTCGACGCCGGTGCACGCGCGGCCGACGAACACCCGCGGCCCGGTCTGATCGCGCCCGCCTCCGGTCTCCGCCAGGTCTACCTGCCGCAGCACATCCGGCCGTACGGCCTGGGCGAGATCTCCGGCGCCGACGTGTCATCCGCCCGAACGCTGCTGGACCTCGACGGCGACGCCATCGTCATGGCGGGTCCCGGGGGCGGCAAGTCGAGCATGCTCCGCATGTTGCTGATCGACGGCGTCTCCCGGTGGCGGCGCGGCCATCCCGACGGTGAGGTGCCGGTGCTGGTCCAGGCCGCCGACCTCGCGACCTCCGCGCCGCTACCGTCCGCCCTCGCGGCGGCGGTCTCTCGCGACCTGGCGCCGTTCGGCCTGACCGCGCCCCTGGCCGACGAGTTCTTCCAGGATCCGCCCCGCCCCGGCGGGCGCTGGCTGATCCTGGTCGACGGCCTCGACGAGATCATCGACCCCGAGGCACGGCGGCGCGTGCTCCGCACACTGGTCTCGCTCTCATCGCCGGCCCACCGCTTCGTCGTCGGCACCCGGCCGCTACCCAATCACGAGTTCGACGTCGCCGGCGCACACGTCCGCCGCTACCTGCTGCGGCCGCTCGATCAGGACCGGTTCGCGGAGTTCTGCGAGCGGTGGCTCGGCGCGGCCGGCGCGGCCGATCCGGAGGAGGCGGCCCGCTCGTTCGGCACGGCGCTCGAACGGGCCGGCATCCGCGAGCTCGCGCGCACCCCGCTCATGGCGACCATGCTCCTCGGACTGCACCTGTCCGACTCCACGGCGCCGCTCCCCACCGGACGAAGCGGCGTCTTCGCCCGGTTCGTCGAGCTGCTCTCCGAACGCCTCCACGCGCGGGGTTCCGGCGGAATCCACGCTCAGACCCGGGCCGCTCTGGAGCGCTACGGACCGGACGTGCTGCGGGCCGCGGAGAAGGCCATCGCCCGCATCCCGGACGTCGTCGAAGAACTCGCGGTCCGGCGGAACACGGCCGACGATGTGGAGGCGGCGCGGTTCATCGCCGCTCATCGCGACCTCAGCCGGCCCGAACCGGTGGCAGCGGCCGTCTGGGACGATTTCCTACGCGACGCCGTACGCCGCACCGGCCTGCTCGTCGGGGACGACCTCCGTTTCCTCCACCGCACTCTGGTGGAGTTCCTGGCGGCGCGGCACGTCGCGAAGGACGAGGCCGTGCACGCCGCCGTGCTCCGGGAGGGGCTCGCCGCCGTACGCCGGCGCATCCGTGCCACCGGCTACCTGTCCGTCCCCGCCGCCGCGCCCGAAGCGTCCTATCTGGGATTTCTTCTCGACGCGCGGGAGACCCCGCGGTCGGCCGTCAAGTCGCTGAACCGCCTGGCGACCGGCAGATCCCTGCCGGGCTGCGAGTTCGTCGCCGACCTGGCAAGGCTCGGCACCGCGCTTCCGCGACGCACCGTCCAGGAGGCGTCGCGCAACCTGAGAAGGCTGGTCCGCCGCAAACGGGCGTATTCGCTCATGCATCGGGCGAGGGCGGCCGCCGCCCTCGCCGAGCTCGGCGGAGACGGGGCGGCCGACGTCCTGGCCGACATGTACGCGGAACCGGACGCCTTCGGGCTGGAGGCGGGGAAGAGCCTCGACGACGAGTGGCGGTTCACCGACATCATCCGCTGCTTCGGCATCGAGCTCCCCCGCGGGTTTCTCGCGCTGAAGCTCGCCGAGCGCGGTGACCCACGCGGCGTCGCGCTGCTCACGGCGATGACCCGTGACACCTACCTGCTCCCCTTCACGAGGGTGCACAGCGCGGGCGTCCTCGCCGATCTCGGTCTTCCCGGCGCCGGAGAGATCCTGCACGACCTGGCCACCGACCGGACGATCGACAACACCCACCGTGCGCTGGCCGCGAGGCTGCTGGGGGTGAAGCTCAATGATCGCCGCGCGGTCTCCATCCTGCTCACCATGGCACGCGACGAGGACCTCCAGCCGTTCGTCCGGATGCGGGCGGCGTTCGGCCTCGCCCGCCTGGGTGAGGATCGCGGCGTGTCGATCCTGGTGGCGGCCACCCGCCGCAAGACCGCGCCGGAGGTACCGCTCCCCGGCTACAGCAGGTTCCAGGCCGCCAGGTACCTCGCGCGCCTGGGTGATCGACGGGCGCTCGGCCTCCTCGACGCCGTGTCCCGCGACGACACGATCGCGCCCCTCGTACGCCGGAGAGCCAATACCGCCCGCAAGCGCGTCAGGGCCAGGAACTACTTCGACCTGCCGATCGAACAACGCGTGCTCGACGAGTTCACCGGTGGCAGGATCCGCCGCCGGCTGGTGCCGGCCCTGGCCCGTCCGGCGCGGCCGTTCCTCCCCTTCTTCATCCGGCGCTACGGCCGGGACATCGACGCGATGTTCGACGACGCGAACCCCGCCGACGTCCCTGCCAGGTGAACCGTCCGCCGAACCCGCGCCGATCAGCGGAAGATGTCGCCGAGCGAGGAGAGCGAGTTCACCCCCGCGTACACGGTGAACACCCAGGCGGCCGCGCCGAACACGATCAGTGCCACCGGGTACCGGTACGTAGCGCCGATCAGGTCGCGGCGCCGGATCGCGACCCACAGCATGATGGCCAGGCCGATCGGCAGGATCAGGCCGTTCACCGCGCCGGCGAAGACCAGGAGCTTGGCCGGCGCCTGGCCGAGGATCAGGAACAGCACCGTGGTGAACGCCATGAAGCCCATGACGCCCTGGTGGAAACGGCGTTTCACCGGACCCGCGATCGACTGCAGGAACGAGATCGAGGTGTAGGAGCAGCCGAGCATGCTCGTCATCGAGGCGCACCAGAACACCAGGCCGAACAGCCGCTCGCCGGCCGAGCCGAACGCATGGCCGAACGCCGATCCGGCCGGGTCCGCCGCGCTGAGCCGCACTCCGCCGTACACCACGCCGAGGAAGCCGAGGAACAGCACGATGCGCAGCACCGAGGCGACCAGGACACCGGTGAGCGAGCCGCGGTTGATCCGCTTCAGGTTGCCGATGCCGGTGATGCCGTCGTCGATGAGGCGGTGCGCGCCGGAGTAGGTGATGAAGCCGCCGACGGTGCCGCCGATGAGGGTGAGGATGGGCAGGAACGGCAGCGAGTGCGGGGCGACGGTACGCACCGCGGCCTCCCCGACGGGCGGTGCGGTGACGAGGACCAGCGCGACGATCAGGACGATCTTGATGGCGCCGAGCACGACCACCACGCGATCCACGGCGGCGTTCATGGCCTTGGCGGTGAAGACGGCGATCGCCAGGCAGCCGCTGATCGCCACACCGATCCGCACGTTCAGCCCGAAGAGTTCGTGCAGTCCGAGACCGGCGCCGGAGATGTTGCCGAGGTTGAGGATCAGCCCGCCGAGCACGATCAGGATGGTGAGCACGTGGCCGGAGCCCGGCAGGGCCTTGTTGGCGAGGTCCTGGGCGCGCATTCCGGACAGGCCGACCACGCGCCAGATGTTGGTCTGGATGGCGAGGTCGATGACCAGCGAGATGACGACCGCGCAGGCGAATGACGCACCGTAGGCCGACGTGAAGGTCGCCGTCTGCGTGATGAACCCCGGCCCGGCCGCGGTGATCGCCATCAGGAGGGCGGCTCCGAGCAGCGGCGGCACGCGCCACCGGCGCGCTCCACCGTCCTCGGCGGCCGGGCCCCTCGCCGGCCTGGAGCCGCTCGCCGTCTTCGCCATTCGAACCTCCTGGGGGTGGGGGCAACCGCGGGAGCGGGAAAGCCGACTATTTGAGTCGAGTAGCAATAGTAAGACGTCTGACGTCTCTTTTGTCGACCGCACCCGGCGAGGGGCCTGCTCCGCCACGAGGCCCGGGGGAAGAGACGCCGCCTCCGCGGCTCGGCCGTCGGGCAGTGCGCAGCCGGAACGGATCACGCACCGCCACCTCGCGGGCGTACCGCCCCCGCCTACCGCAGCCACTCCCGCCGACCGCCACGACCACGGCGAGAACCCCGCACGACGCCCGCCGCCGGGCGAATCGCGCCGCCCCCGGTTACTGCGGACGCTCGTCCCGGCCGCCACGGCCACGGCGGGCATCCCGCCCGACGTCCACCCGCCGAGTGACCGTCACCCGCTCCGCAGGGCCGATGGCCGCCATGTCGACGATCAGGTCCGCCTTCCCCCGGCCGGCGGCGATCAGCCGGGCGTTGGAATCGTCGACGGCGGCCACCCACCGGCGCGCCTCCGGCTCGCTCTTGCCGAACAGCACGTGACGCGCGATCAGCCGCTCCCGGCGCACCGCCTCGTCCAGCTCGCAGTACCAGACCTCGGCCAGCTCGGCGCGTACGAGCGGCCACGGCTCCGCGTCCGCGAGCAGATAGTTGCCCTCGGTGACGACCAGCCGGACGCCCGGATCGACGGGGATGCTGCCCGCGATCGGCTGCTCGAGGTCGCGCTCGAACCCCGGCGCGTAGACGGTACGGCGCAGGTCGGTACGCGCCCGGCGGAGCAGGGCCAGGTAACCGTCGCCGTCGAACGTGTCGATGGCACCCTTGCGCTCCCGCCGCCCCAGGCGATCCAGGGCCACGTCGGCCAGGTGGAACCCGTCCATCGGGACGAGGGCGACCGCCTCGCCCTCCTCCGCGAGCCGGCGGACCAGGAGTTCGGCGAGGGTCGACTTGCCCGCTCCCGGGCAGCCGGCGATGCCGAGGATCGCGCGCTCGCCGCCGTGCCGGAGCCCACGGGCGCGGGCGGCCAGTGCCTCAAGCACCCGGCATCACATCCGCCGGACGGTGCGCGCTGCGGCTGGTCGTCAGGGTCATCAAGGGGGTGAGGGCCATCACCGGCAGGATAAGCCGACTCTCGAGCATGAACGCGCCACGGCAGAGGTTCACCGCGATGCGCGCCCTACGCTCGCGGCCGGCCGGCGTCGGCCTCCAGCCGCCGGCGCTGTGGCACGACGGTGTACTTCGGGTCCTCGGCCGAGCGCATCCCGGCGGCGAAGACGCCGAACCTCGTGCAGGCGGAGGCGGTCAGCAGTGCCGCGCCGCCGAGCACCGCCGCCGTACGGCTGCGTCCGCCCAGCAGGGCGGCACCGGCGGCGCCGGCGGCCGAGAGCGCCACGGC
>NZ_JBHLZP010000456.1:0-6438 GCF_042429965.1 Actinoallomurus acaciae | reverse complement strand
CGGCATGGCCGCACGGAGGGATCCTCCGCCGCGACGTCGAGCAGGCCATCGCGGCCGCCCGGCCGACGCCCGGGGAGTCCCCCGCCGCACCGGCGAGGACGCTCAGGGACGAGCGCATCCCGCTGCGCGGGCTGCGCCGGACGGTGGCCGACAAGCTGAGCCGCAGCCGCCGCGAGATCCCCGACGCCACGACGTGGGTGGACGTGGACGCCACCGGCCTGCTCGACGCGAAGAACGCGCTCGGACGGGTCCGCCCCGACCTCGGGATCGGGCTGCTCGCCCTGCTGGCCCGCATCTGCGTGGACGGCCTGACCCGGTATCCCGAGCTGAACTCCTCCGTCGACACCGACCGCGCCGAGATCGTCCGGCACGGCCACATCAACCTCGGCTTCGCCGCACAGACCGACCGCGGTCTGGTCGTGCCGGTGGTCCGGGACGCGCACCTGATGACGACCGCGCGGCTCGCCGCGGAGCTGACCCGGCTCACCGGCCTGGCCCGCTCGGGGAGGCTCCCGCCCGGAGACCTGACCGGAGGGACGTTCACGCTCAACAACTACGGGGTCTTCGGCGTCGACGGGTCCACCCCGATCATCAACCATCCGGAGGCCGCGCTCCTGGGCGTCGGCCGCATCATCGACCGGTCCTGGGTGGTCGACGGCACGGTCATGGCGCGCAAGGTCGCCCAACTGTCCCTCACCTTCGACCACCGGGTCTGCGACGGGGGCGCCGCCGGGGGGTTCCTGCGCTACGTGGCCGACTGCGTGGAGAACCCCGCGGTCCTGCTCGCCCACGCCTAGGGCAGGCGCTCGTGTGGCCTGAACTGACCCGGATTGTCGCCTCCGCGTCCTCGCACGGCGTATGCCTCAACGTGCCGCCAGGGCGACCAGCCGTCGCTCCAGTTCGGCTCGCTCGACGGCATTCTGGGTGAGCGATATGGCCCGCCGATACGCATCCGCCGCGGCCGCTCGGTCGCCGGCCCGGTTGAGCAGGTCGGCGTGCGTGGCGTGCAGCGGCTGGTACCGCTGGAGCGCCGGGTCGGCCAGCAGCGGCCCGAGCAGGTCGAGACCGGCCCGTGGCCCTTCGGCGAACCCGATGGCCGCCGCGTGGTTGACCGTTACCACGGCTGACGGGCTGAGCCGGCCGAGTGCACCGTACAGATCGGCGATCTGCTCCCAGTCGGTGGCGTCCGGGTCGGCGGCCTGGATGTGCAGGGCGGTGATCGCGGCTTGCAGCTGGTACTGGCCGGGCCTCCGGAACCGTACCGCCTTCTCCAGCGCGCGCAGCCCGCCGGCGATCTGCGCATGGTCCCACAGCGAACGGTCCTGGTCGGCAAGCGCCACGTATCCGCCCGAAACCGTACGGGCGCCCCGACGGGCGTCGTGCAGGAGCATCAGGGCCAGCAGCCCCCACGCCTCGGCCTCGTCAGGCATCAGATCGACGAGCAGCCGTCCCAGGCGGATCGCCTCGCCGCACAGCTCGCCCCTGGTCAGCTGGTCCCCAGCGCTGGCCGAATACCCCTCGTTGAAGATCAGGTACACGACGCGGAGCACGCCACGCAGCCTGGCGGGCAGTTCGTCGTCGGCCGGTATCTGGTACCGGATGTGCGCGTTGGCGATCTTGCTTTTGGCGCGGGTGATCCGCTTGCCCATCGTCGGCTCGGCGACCAGGAACGCGTGGGCGATCTCGGCCGTGGTGAGCCCGCCCAGCGTGCGCAGCGTCAGGGCCACCTGGGCCGATGGGTCGAGCGCCGGGTGGCAGCAGGTGAAGATGAGCCGCAGCCGGTCATCGACGATCATGCTTGCCTCGCTGGTAGCCGGATGTTCCTGCTGGTCCAGCCTGATCAGCTCGGCGAGCCGGGCCGCACGGTCGGCCACCGTGCGGTTCCGGCGCAGCCGGTCGATGGCCCGCCGGCGGGCGGTGACGTTGATCCAGGCGGCCGGATTCCGCGGTATGCCGTCCCGGGGCCAGGCCGCGAGGGCGGCCTCGAACGCGTCTTGCAGCGCGTCCTCGGCCAACTGGAAGTCGCCTGCCTGCCTGATCAGCGTCGCCAGCACGATCTCCCGCTCCTCGCGGAACACCTGCGCCGCCACCTCAGCCGAGCGGGTCATCGCCGGTCGGCTCCATGATCGGACGGACTTCCACCGAGCCGTACCGAGCGGTCGGGAACCGCGCGGCGTGCCGCAGCACCTCGTCGAGGCCGTCGCAGTCCAGCACATAGAAGCCGGCGAGCACTTCCTTGGTGATGGCGAACGGTCCGTCGGTCATCTCGACCTCGTCATCCCGCACCCGGACGGTCGTCGCGGTGTCCGTCCGGTGCAGCGCGCCGTTGGCCACCAGCAGACCGGCATCACGCAGGCCGTCGGTGAGTTCCTGCCACAGTGGCAGTTGCGCCCACCGCCGCCGTTCCGTCGCCTCGTCGCCCTCCGGCGAGTACAACAGCACCAAGTACCGTGGCATCGATCCTCCCCCAGGTCGGCCGTCCCCTTTGTCATGTAGACACGGGCGGGCGGCCGGAATCATCGGTCACGCCTGGCAGATGTGATTGGCCTCGACCAGCCACCGGTCGTCATAGCAGGTCAGGAGCCAAGTCACCACGTGCCGCCGGTCGGGCGGAGCCGCGGCCTCGCCAGGAAGAACGGTCGCGCTCTCGGTCACCACGATCGCGGTGTCGCCGGGCAGGAAGCGCACGACCTGTGCTGAATGCGGCCGCAACGAGTCCTTCAGCGGTCCCGCGAAGGCGGCGGCCATGCTCCGGCTGATGTCGTCCCTGCCCCGCAGGTAGATCCCTGGTCCGATCACGGTCGCGTCGTCGGCGTAGCAGGCCGCGAACTGTACAGCGTCCTGCCTGGCCTACGCCTCGGACATCGCCTCGAACGTGGCTCGCACGGACTCGTGCGCGTGCTCAGAACACATCACTTGCCTTCCTGGTCAGCTGCTCTCACCTACTCGACGCAGCGCCCAGCCGGATTCGGACAGGGCGAGCCGTCCAAATCGCGGACCGTCCCGCGACGACCAGTCGAGAGCCCGACAGGGCTGCGCACAACGGAAGGAACGACGAACGATGGCAAGCAAGGAATCCCTGCGGGTGGACCGCTACTGGGCGACGGTCCGGCGGTCGACGATGAACCCCCAGCCCGACGACCTGGTGACGAACACCCAGTGGGACCTGCTGACCGGGGAGCCGCGTGGCGTCGACTACCTGGAGGTGGACGCCGACGGGGTGCCGGCGCTCTGGGCGGTGCCGCACGGGACCGCCCAGGACTGCCCGGTGCTGCTGTGCTTCCACGGCGGCGGGTACGTCAGCGGGTCGATGTTCACGCACCGGAAGATGTTCGCGCACCTGGCCAAGGCGATCGGCGCCCGCGCGCTGGTGATCGATTACACGCTGGTGTTCCAGGGCGGGGTCTTCCCCCAGCCGGTCGTCGAGGGCCTGACCGCATACCGGTGGCTGCTCGACCAGGGCGTCCCGGCGGGGCGGATCATGTTCGCCGGGGACTCGGCGGGTGGTCAGCTATCGGTGACCGTCCAGCTGCGCGCACGCAACGAAGCCCTGCCGCTGCCGGCCGCGGCGATGCTGATCTCACCGTGGACGGACCTGGAGGTGATCGGCGAGTCAATGGACTACAACGAGGGCAACGACGCGCTGTTCAGCAAGCAGTGGATCAAGGACATGGCCGCAGCGTTCCTCAACGGCTGCGATCCCCGCGACCCGGACGCGTCACCGCTGCACGCCGACCTCACCGGCTTCGGGCCCATGTACATCCAGGTGGGCGATCAGGAGCTGCTGCTTGACGACAGCCGCATGCTCGCCAAGCACGCCGAGCAGGCCGGGATCGACGTCCAGCTCGACGAGTTCCCCGGCCAGCAGCACAGCTTCCAGATGGCTGCGGGCCTCGCGCCGGAGCCCGACGACGCCATCAACCGCTTGGCCGCCTGGGCCCGTCCCAAGCTCGGGCTCGGCGTAGGAGAATAACCGGCCCCGGAGGAGGGCCGGCGGCCCGCGGGCCAAGGTGCTGCCGCCAGCACTCCTCCTAGGTCCGGCTGATCCGCTCCGGGCCGGGCAGGACCACGGTGACGTCGAGGCCGCCTTCCTCCCAGGGTTCGGCCCGTACGTCACCGCCGTGTGCGCGGGCGACCGACCGGACGATCGACAGGCCGAGCCCCGCACCGGGCACGGTGGCGGAGAGCCGCTCCGCGCGGAGACGGCGGAACGGCTCGAACAGGAGCGGCACCTCGTACGGCCGGACGACCGGCCCGGTGTTGCTCACCACGACCTGGGCCGAGCCGTCCGGCAGGGTGCCGCTGGTGACGCGCACCCAGCCGCCGTCAGGGACGTTGTGGCGTACGCCGTTCTCCACGAGGTTCTGCACGAGCCGTTCGAGCAGGACCGGATCGCCGATGGTCGGCGCCTCGCCGGGCTCGGCCTGGATCGCGACCGCTCCGGGTGCGATCTGGGAGATCGCGTGCTCGACGACGTCCGCCAGGTCGACGTAGGAGCGTTCGGTCACCTCGGGCTCGGAACGCGCCAGCATGAGCAGGCCGTCGATGAGGCGCTCGTGACGGGCGTTGATCTCCAGCAGTGTCTCCCCGAGCTGACGTACCTCCGGGGGCGCGGCGCGGCGGTGGACCGCGACCTCCACCAGGGCCCGGTTGAGCGTGAGCGGGGTGCGCAGCTCGTGTGACGCGCTCGCGATGAACCGGCGCTGCCCGTCGAAGGACCGGCCGAGGCGTTCCAGCATGAGGTCGAAGGTGTCGGCGAGCCGTTTGAGCTCGTCCTGTGGCCCGGACAGCCCGATGCGTTCGTGCAGACCACGGTCGGCCGCCGGCGCGTCGGCGATCCGGCGGGCCGTCTCGGTCATCCGGCCCAGGGGCTGGAGCAGCCGGCCGACGACCGGCTCGGCCATCTCCCCCACGAGCTGTCCGGCGGCGAACGGCAACGGGTGGCCATCGCCCGCGCCGTCGTCGGCGAACCGGCCCTGCTGCTGGCCGACGAACCGACCGGCAGCCTCGACACGGCGTCCAGCGCCGGAGTGCTGGAGATCCTGCGTGACCTGCACTCCGCGGGCACGACCGTCGTCGTCATCACCCACGACCGTGACATCGCGGCGGGCCCGCCCCGGCAGGTGTCCATGCGCGACGGCGAGGTGGTGGGCCCATGACCGAGGCGTCCTCTGGGCCGCCGGCCTCGCGGCTGCGAGCCGGTGACGTGCTGCGCGTCGGCGGAGCCGGCCTGCGGACCCGGCGCGTACGGGTGTTCCTGTCGGCGCTGGGCATCGCGATCGGCATCGTTGCGATGATCTCCGTGGTCGGCATCTCGTCGTCCAGCCGCGCCGACCTGAACCGCCGGCTCGCGGCGCTCGGCACGAACCTGCTGACCGTCGCGCCCGGCGACACCCTGACCGGCGGCACGGCCACGCTCCCCACCGAGTCCGTCGCGATGATCCGCCGCATCGGGCCGGTCCAGCAGGCCAGCGCCACCGGCACGGTCCCGGACGCCAAGGTGTACCGCAGCGACCGGATCCCCGCCGAGGAGAGCGGCGGCCTCGCCGTTCAGGCGGCCGCCCTGGACCTTCCGCGCGCCCTCCGCGCGACCCTGGCGGACGGGGTCTGGCTCAACGCGGCCACCGCGCGGTACCCGGCGATCGTCCTCGGCACCACGACGGCCCGCCGGCTCGGCATCGACGCGGTGGGCTCGGGCGTCCAGGTCTACCTGGGCGGCCGGTGGTTCACCGTCGTCGGCATCCTCGCCCCGGTGCCGCTCGCCCCCGAACTGGACACCGCGGCGCTCGTCGGATGGTCCGCCGCCACGACCTACCTCGGGTTCGACCGACATCCGACGACCGTCTACACCCGTACGAGGGACTCCGCCGTCGAGGCCGTGCAGGCGGTCCTCGCGGCAACGGCGAACCCGGCGGCGCCCAACGAGGTGAAGGTGTCCCGCCCGTCGGACACGCTGGCCGCGCGCCAGGCGACCGACCGCGCCTTCACCGGCCTGCTGCTGGGGCTCGGCGCGGTGGCCCTCCTGGCCGGCGGGGTCGGCGTGGCCAATCCATGGTCATCTCGGTGCTGGAACGCCGGGCGGAGATCGGGCTGCGCCGCTCCCTGGGCGCGACCCGCCGCCACATCCTGCTGCAGTTCCTCGCCGAGTCCCTGCTGCTGTCGGCCCTCGGCGGCGCGGGCGGGGTCCTCATCGGCATCGCCGTAACGACCGGATACGCCGCCGCGCAGTCCTGGGAGGCCGTGGTGCCCGCCTGGTCGACCGGCGGCGGGATGGCGTCGACCCTGCTCATCGGCGCGGTGGCGGGCCTGTACCCGGCGATCCGCGCGGCCCGGCTGTCCCCCACCGCCGCCCTCACCACCGCCTGACGTGACCGGCTACTCCCGCACGGCCCGTCTCGGTCCGCGCGGGCTCTGCGCGGACACCGGCCCGGCGGGCAG
>NZ_JBHLZP010000455.1:0-6440 GCF_042429965.1 Actinoallomurus acaciae | reverse complement strand
GCCGCCGGGTCGGCGGCCAGCCAGGTGCCGCCGGCCAGCTCGTCGCGGCCGCCGATCAGGCCCGGACGTCCGGGCCAGTGCCGGGCGGGCGGGGTCCACGCCCGGTCGAGCATCTCGTCACGTACGCCGGCGAGGAACACCGGGACCCGTGCGCGCGGGTCGTACCCGACGATCGCCGTGCACATCTACACGGGCGGCCAGGGGATGGCGGGCCAGTCCTCTGGAGGGTAGGGATGGATGCGGTGCTTAAGCATGAGGTCGACGCGGCCGATGGTGGCCTCGACCTCCGGCTCACTCAGCAGGGCCCGCAGCCGGGCGGTGAGGCCGTCGCGGTCGAAGGCGTGGCGGAGCCGTTGCAGCGCCTCGACCGCCTCGCCGGTGAGGTCCTTGCCGCGCCACTGCCACAGGACGGTGCGCAGCTTGTACTCGTCGGAGAAGCAGACGCCGTGGTCACAGCCGTACACGTGGCCGGACGCGATCGGCAGCAGGTGCCCGACCTTGCGGTCGGCGTTGTTGACGACGGCGTCGAAGACCGCCATGCGGCGTACGGCCGGGTCGTCGCCGCGCGAGAGCGCCAGCACGTCGGCGTCGCCGTCCTGGTCGATCCACAGCTGCACCATGCCGGGGCCGAACGGGCCGTCGCGGTGAACGGTCGGCGGCACGATCCGCCAGCCCATCTGCTCGGAGATGACGTAGGCCGCGACCTCGCGGCCGGCGAGGGTGCCGTCCGGGAAGTCCCACAGCGGGCGTTCGCCGGAGATGGGCTTGTAGACGCAGTTCGCCCGCAGGCCCTCGAACTCGATGGAGCAGTACAGCGTCGCGTTGGTCGCGGCGACGAGCCGCCCCTCAACGGTGATCTCGCCGTGTTGCAACAGGCGGACTGCGGTCTCGACGTCGGCGGGGCCGACCGAACCGTCGCCGCCGACGCCGTACCGGGAGGGCTGACTCATGGCTCTAGTGTCCGTGCGATCGACATTTCAGCCAAGATGGCCATTCTGCCGCGGACAGACGTGGCCCTGGGAGTCCAGCGGCAGCCCGCACAGCGGGCAGGGCGGCCGTCCGGCGGCGACGATCTTCAAGGCGCGCTGGGCGAAGGCGCGGGCCTGCCCGGCCGTGATGCGGACGCGGAGCACCACGGCGACGGGGTCCTCGCTGCCGATCTCCGACTCGTCCTCCTCACCCTCGGTGACCTCCTGTGCCTCGATGACCACGCGCTCATCTTCGGGATCCCAGGCCAGCGCCATCGTACCGACGCGGAACTCCTCCTCGATCGGCTGTTCGAGCGGCTCGTCGTCCTGCAGCTCGACCGGCGCTACCGCGGGGACCGCGGTGGCGCCGCCCTGGCGCAGCACCTCGTCCAGCAGCTCCTCCAGGCGCTCCGCCAACAGCGTCACCTGGAACTTCTCCAGGCCGACGCTCGTGACGCGGCGCCCCGCCCGAGCCTGCAGGAAGAACGTGCGGTCGCCAGGCTGGCCGACGGTGCCCGCCACAAACCTTTCGGGCATGTCGTATGCGATGACCGGCATGAGGACGACCCTACGCTCCGCCACCGACGGGCGCGTCACTGTCCTCGCCGGACTTCGCAAGAAGATCGTCGACTTTCCCGCCCTTGTCGTTCAGACGGAGGACGAACGGTCGCGTCTCGGTGTAACGGATCACGGTCAGCGACGCGGGGTCGGCCTGAATGCGCTGGAACTGATCCAGGTGCAGGCCCAGGGCGTCGGCCACGATGGACTTGATGATGTCGCCGTGGCTGCAGACCAGGAACGTCGCGTCCGGCTTGAGCGTGTCGTTCCACTCGCGCACGGCGGCCACCGCACGGTGCTGGGCGTCGGCCATGGCCTCACCGCCGGGGAACCGCGCGGCGCTGGGATGGGCCTGGACGACCTTCCACAGGTCCTCTTTGGCCAGCTCTTCGAGGCGCCGCCCGGTCCAGTCGCCGTACTTGACCTCGCCGAACCGGTCGTCGGTGCGCACCTGGAGGTCGTCGCGTCCGTCGAGGAGGGCCTGCGCGGTCTCCTGGCAGCGCTCCAGGGGACTCGAGACGACCAGGTCGAGGGGCAGGGGCGCGAGGCGCGCCGCGAGCTCGGCGGCCTGCTCACGGCCGCGCTCGTTGAGGTGCACCTCGGGCGTCCAGCCGGCGAGCACCGGCCCCGTCAGCTCGGTCAGCCCGTGGCGCACCAAGAGGAGAGTTGCCACGTCGTGAACTGTAGCCGCACCCGGCGCGGCGATTGCCACCCAAGGTCACGGGTAGGTCATGTGGCGCCCCCGTCCGTGTCTTATCCGGGACAATGTGATCATGATCGTGGATTGCGCCATCTATCGGAAGGGCGTCCGTGACGACGTCGACGGCGACCTCAGCGACGCCCTCGACGCCGCGCGGGAACTCGGTGACTGCTTCATGTGGATCGGCCTGCACGAGCCGAGCGCCGAGGAGTTCGACCAGGTCGCCGGCGAGTTGCAGCTGCATCCGCTCGCGATCGAGGACGCGGTCCACGCGCACCAGCGGCCCAAGCTCGAGCGCTACGGCGACGTGCTGTTCGTCGTCATCAAGTCGCTGCGCTACATCGACGCGACCTCCGACATCGAGGTCGGCGAGATCATGCTGTTCCTCGGCGAAGACTTCCTGATCACCGTCCGGCACGGCGAAGGCGTGCCGCTGAAGGCCGTGCGGCGGCGGCTGGAGGGCGACCCGGAGCTGCTCCGCCACGGACCCAGCGCGGTGCTCTACACGGTGCTCGACGAGATCGTGGACCAGTACGGCTCGATCGCCCACGAGGTCGAGACCGACATCATCGACCTCGAACGCCGCGTCTTCGCGCCCCAGCGCACCACGGTCACCGAGGACATCTACGAGCTCAAGCGCGAGGTGCTGGAGTTCCGCGGCGCCGAGGACCCGCTGATCCCCGTACTCCAGGAGATCCTGAAGGGCCGCGTGCGCGTCGCCGAGGGCACGCTGGAGTACTTCCGCGACGTCCTGGACCACCTGCTGCGCGTCGACGAGCAGGTCGACTCGCACAACGAGCTGCTGACGAACGTGCTGAACGCGCACCTCGCCCAGGTCGGCATGCAGCAGAACGAGGACATGCGCAAGATCTCCGCCTGGGCGGCGATCCTCGCCGTGCCGACGATGATCACCGGCGTGTACGGCATGAACTTCGACCACATGCCGGAGCTGCACCAGTGGTGGGGCTACCCGGCGGCGATGCTGGTCATCGTGGCCATCTGCGTCGGCCTGTACCGCTGGTTCCGCAAGAGCGGCTGGCTCTAGACACCGGCACCCGCCACCGGCTAGGGCCTGTCTCGAAGTGGGTGCCGGCCGACAAGGGCTACAAGCTCCCGCGCGATCCGGGCCTACCCGCGCCGCCCTGGTATCGCCGCGACCATCCCCGGAACGACGCGACCAGCAGCCCGGCCGCCTTCACCGCGGCTCACGCGGTGGCCGGCCGCCGGCTTTCGACCCGGCCATCAACCGGCGACCTAACGTGGCCGAACGCCGCTTCGGCCGGCTCAAGCAGTACCGCACCATCACCACCCGGTACGACAAGACCGCCCAGCCCTACCAAGGCATGATCGACCTCGCCACCCTACTCATCCGGCTTTGAGGACACGCCCCAGGAGCCGGTGCGGCGGCGGATGACGTCGCGTACCTCGATGTGGAGGGCGTCGCCGGCGGGCGCGAGGCGTGCGAGCAGCTCGGGTTCGCGGGTGAGGGCCCGCAGGGTGAGCGCCACGGTCACGTCGTGGTCCGGGCGGCGCACGATCGCGATCGGGTCGCCGGTGCGGATGTCGCCCGGTTCGATCACCCGCAGGTACGGGCCGGGTACCGCGGCGGCGATGAACCGTTTGATCCACCCGGACACGCCCAGCCACCCCTCGAAGGTCACGCACGGGATCCGTGCGGCGGAGACCTCCAGGACGACGTCGGGCCCGATCCGCCAGCGCTCGCCGATCAGGGCGCCGTTGACGTCCAGGCCCTCGGTGGTGAGGTTCTCCCCGAAGGCGCCGTTGGGCAGCGGCCGGTCCAGTTCGGCCGCCCACCGGTCGAGGTCCTCGCGGGCGTAGGCGTAGACGGCCTGTTCGGCGCCGCCGTGATTCTTGACGTCGTGGGCCCGGTCACCGGCCAGGCCGACCTCGCCGGTGCCCTTGGGTCCCGGCGCGATGACGGCGACCGGGCCCTCGGCGGGACATTTGTCGATGCCCGTGGCGGGCAGGCGCTTCCAGGGGTTGGGCCGCGGCCTGCCCACGTTGACCGAGAGGACCTTCATACCGGTGACGGTACGCCGCCCGCCCGGTCACGTGGCGGCGATGGCACCGGCGGCGAGCAGGCCGAAGAGGATGCCGCCGAGCGCCACCCGGTAGTAGACGAACACCAGCGTCGAGTGGCGGACGAGGAACTTCAGCAGCCACGCGATCGAGGCGTACCCGACCACGAACGACACGACGGTGGCGATGGCCGTGCCCGCCACGGGCAGCGTGCCCTCGCCGACCTTGCGCAGCTCGAACAGGCCGGACAGGACCACGGCCGGGATGGACAGCAGGAAGGAGTAGCGGGCCGCCGCCTCACGCGTGTAGCCGAGGAACAGGCCGCCGGTGATGGTCGAACCGGACCGCGACGAGCCGGGGATCAGCGCGAGGCACTGGAAGCCGCCGATGATGAGGCCGTCGCGCATGTTCAGGTCGCCGACCTCGCGCTTCTGCCGGGCGGCCCACTCGGCGATCAGGAGCACCAGGCCCATGACGATGAGGCTGCCCGCGTTGATCCACAGGTTGCGGGCCGGGCCCTCGATGGCGCTGTTGAACGCCAGGCCCACCACCGAGACGGGGATCGTGCCAAGCCCGACGTACCAGCCCATGCGGGCGTCGAGGTGGTGGCGCAGGTCCGGGTTGAACAGGCTGCGGAACCAGGTGACGGTGATCCGGACGATGTCGCGCCAGAAGTAGATGAGCACCGCGAGCATGGTGCCGAGCTGGATCACCGCGGTGAACGCCGCGCCCGGGTCCTTCCAATCGAGCAGCCGGGGCACGATCAGGAGGTGGGCCGAACTGGAGATCGGCAGGAACTCGGTGAGTCCCTGAACGATCCCGAGCACGGTGGCTTGCACGAAGTTCACGGGCGGTGGCTCTTCCTCGTACCGATGAGTCGATGTCGCAGGCAGCCTAGCGAGCGGTGTGGGTACGTGCGGACGAACCACTCCGCGCCCGATACGCTCCGCAGACATGGAACAGCGTCACCTCGGCCGGAGCGGCCTGTCCGTTTCTCGCCTCGGCCTGGGCACGATGACGTGGGGCGGCGACACCGGCATCGAAGACGCGGCCGACCAGCTCACGACCTTCGTCGAGGCGGGCGGCAGCCTCCTCGACACCGCGGACGTGTACTGCGGCGGCGAGAGCGAGCGGGTCATCGGCGAGCTGGTCGGACAGGTCGTCGACCGTCACGACCTGGTCATCGCGACCAAGGCGGTGCTGACCGCCGAGGGGACGCGCGACGCCTCGCGCCGTCACCTGCTGCGCGCGCTGGACGCCTCCCTCGAACGCCTCGGCGTGGACCACGTCGACCTGTGGCAGCTCCACGCGTACGACCCGCGCACGCCGATGGAGGAGACGCTGTCCGCCCTCGACGAGGCCGTCACCTCCGGCCGCGCCCGGTACGCCGGGGTCTCCAATTACGCCGCCTGGCAGCTCGCCGCCGCGGCGACCTGGCAGCGCGCCTGGCCGGGCCGTACGCCGATCGTGTCCACGCAGGCGGAGTACTCCCTGCTGCGGCGTGACGTGGAGGATGACCTGGTGCCGGCGTCGCTGCAGCTCGAAGTGGGTCTGCTCCCCTACTCGCCGCTGGGCCGCGGGGTACTGACCGGCAAGTACCGCACGGGCATCCCGGCCGACTCCCGCGCCGCCAGCCCGCACTATGCCGAGTTCGTCCAGCCATACCTGAACGACCGCTGTGCCCGGATCGTCGAGTCGGTGTCGACGGCCGCCGAGGGGCTCGGCGTGTCGCCCCTCGCCGTGGCGCTCAGCTGGGTCCGCGACCAGCCGGGCGTGGTCGCGCCGGTCGTCGGGGCGCGTACGGCCAGGCAGCTCTCCGTCGTCCTGGAGGCCGAGGAGATCACCCTGCCCGGCGAGATCCGCGACGCCCTGGACGACATCTCCTCCGAAGACGACTGACCCGCGTCGGGCACGGAGCGGCATGGTCGGCAGCGGCGAAGGGGCCTGACACCGTAGGGTGACCGTCGATGACTGACACATCCTCCACTCCGCCCGCGGACCTGGTCGAGCTGTTCGCGTCGGCCGAGGTTCCGGCGCGGCTCGCGCACCAGGTGGCGGCGGGCCTCGGGCCGGGCGCCGCGCGAGAGCTGCGGGACAACCCCTGGCGGCCGCTCGCGGTGCCCGGCGTACGGCGCGAGCAGGCCGACTTCTTCGCCCGCAGGCTCCTCGGCGCC
>NZ_JBHLZP010000454.1:0-6449 GCF_042429965.1 Actinoallomurus acaciae | reverse complement strand
GCGGTGTCGTTCCGGTCACGGCGCCGCGCGCCGGTCACGGCGATGCGCGAGCTGACCGGCGCGACCCGCCGCCTGCCGCTGGCCTCCACCGCCTTCTGGCGCCGTTTCGGCGACCTGCCGCTCGAGGACCCGCACCAGCGCGAGCGGCTCGCGGAGGTGGTCGAACGCGTCGGCGCCGCGTACGGCGCGGACGAGCTGGAGTTCGGCGCGTGGCACGGCGACTGGGCTCCGTGGAACATGGCCTGGCACCGCGGCCGGGTCCAGCTCTGGGACTGGGAGCGCCACGACCCGGAGGTGCCGGCCGGCCTGGACCTCGCGCACTACCGGCTCCAGACCGGCGGCGGGTACGACACGTGGCCGGACCCGGCGATCCTCGCGCCGTACGGCATGCGCGGCCGGGCCGCCGCCATCACCGTCGAGCTGTACCTCCTGGAACTCGCCCGCCGCTACCTTGGTGACGCGCAGGGCGAGCTGGGTGAGCCGCTGCGGCCCCGCGCGGCGAAACTGCTCGACCTGCTCCATTCCAACGCCGGGAGGACCGCTTGATCTCGCGACGCGACGCCCCGCAGTGGGTGAAGGAGAGCGGCCGCGCGGTCACCCGCACCGCGGGCCGGCTCAGCTCGGGTGCGCGCATGCTCCCGGACTTCCTCCTGGTCGGCACGCAGCGGGGCGGCACCACATCGCTGTTCCGCGCGCTCGCCCCGCACCCGGGCGTCGCACAGCCCACCTTCCACAAGGGCGTGCACTACTTCGACGTGCACTACGAACGCGGCCTGTCCTGGTACCGCGGGCACTTCCCGCTGCGACGCGGCGAGCGGCTCGCGTTCGAGTCGGCCGGCTACTACATGCACCACCCGCTGGCGCCCGAGCGCATCGCCGCGGACCTGCCCGGCGTGAAGCTGCTCGTGCTGCTGCGCGACCCGGTGGAGCGTGCCTACTCCGCGCACAAGCACGAGCTGGCACGCGGCTTCGAGACCGAGCCCTCGTTCGAACGGGCGCTCGCGCTCGAAGAGGAGCGCCTGGCCGGCGAGGTGGAGCGGATCCGGTCCGAGCCGGGCTACCTGAGCCACAGCCACCGGCATCAGTCCTACCTGGACCGGGGTCGCTACGCCGACCAGCTCGAGGTGCTGTACCGGCTGTTCGGACGCGACCGGGTGCACGTCACCTTCGCCGAGGACTTCTTCGCCGAGCCCGAACCCCACTACGACGCGGTGCTCGACTTTCTGGGCCTGCCGCGCTGGCGACCGGCCGCCTTCGAGCGTCACAACGCCCGTCCCGGCTCACCCCTGCCCGCCGCGCTGCGCACCCGGCTCGTCGACCACTTCGCGCCGCACGACGCACGGCTGGCGGCCCTGCTGGGCGAGGTCCCGCCGTGGCGTCGGTGACCACGTCGTCGACGAGGTCACCGGCCAGGCCGCCGACGAGGGAGTACGACCCGGCGGCCATCGCCCCGCCCGACGAGACCCCGCCGGACGAGGTGAGGCTGGGCCGTTACTGGGGCTTCCTCCGCCGGCAGTGGCCGGTCCTGCTCGTCACCGTCGCGCTCGGCGGCGCCGTCGGCATGGTGCGGTCCGCCACCGTGCAGCACACCTACACCTCGACGGTGGAGGTGCTGTGCCCGCAGATCGCGGTGGAGACCGGCCTGCCGCCGCTGTCCGCCGGGCCGTTCGCGGCCGTCGACCAGAAACCCAGCCTGGAGACGATGGACACCGAGGCTCAGCTCGCGACCTCGGGGACGGTGCTGGAGCAGCTCAGGCGCACCCCCGGCTTCAAGATGCCGGCTGATCGTCTCGCCGGGCGCGTGACCGTCTCCGCCGCGCCGTACTCCCGCGTCCTCATCATCGGCGTCCGCGCGAACCGGCCCGGCAACGCGCGCCAGGGCGCCCGGGTGGTCGGCCGGACCTTCGTCAAGGTGCGCAACCGCGTCATCGGCCAGTACCAGACCCGCAACCGGCAGGCGATCAACCGGCGCGTCTCCCTTCTCAGGGCCGAGTTGAAGGCGCTGCCCCCGGACCCGACCGCGCTGACCCGCATCACGGTACGCACGCGCCGGCAGGCCATGCAGCGCCAGATCATGGACGCGCAGAAACAACTGGCCTTCGGAGACGTGTTCGCCGAGGTGGTCAAGGGAGCCGACAAACCGTCCCGGCCCGACGACCCCGGCTCGGACGTCAACCGCACCTCGGGCATGGGCACGGGGCTGCTCGCGGGGCTCGTCATCGGGCTGGTCCGCGACCGGCGGCCCCGCCGGCTGCGGTACGCCCGCGACGTACGCCGCCGGATCCCGGTGCCGGTCCTGACCGACACCAGGCGGGAGGATCTCGCCGACTCCGGACGGCGGTTGCGCAACCTGGCCTTCGCCGAGGACGCGCGCACCGTACTGGTCACCGGGATGCCCGGCGGGACCGCCGACGCCGTCGCGGTCAGCGTCGCCGCCGCGTTCGCGCACGGCGGCGCGCCCACCACCCTCCTGCGGGTCGCGGACGGGCAGCCGCCGATCTACCCCGCCGCCGAGCCGGCGCCGGCCGAGACCGACGACGGCCTGGGGTCGTTCCGCGTCGTCGCGCTGGCGATCAACGACGGCGACCGTGGCCTGTCCCAGGCGGTCCAGCGGGCCCACCGCGGCAAGGGAGTCGTCGTGATCTCCGGACCCCCGCTCGACACCGCCGAGGCGGTCACCCTGGCCGCGCTCTCGGACATCACGCTGGTGACCGTCGCGCTGAGGGTGGTCACCGACCGGCCGCTCATCGCGGCCATCTCCCACCTGGTCAGCGCCGGTGCCCCACCGCGCGGGATCGTGATCGCTCAGCAGCCGAAGGAGACCTCGTGAGCGAGCGGACCGAACAACACGCGCGCCCGGTCGCTTCACCGGCCAAGGCCAAGGAGGACTCATGAGCGCGGAGCACCCGCCCGTTTCGGTGATCATCGCCACGCATGACCGGCCGCAGCTGCTCGCCGAGGCGATGGAGGCGGTACGCGTACAGGACTACCCGGGAACGGTCGAGTGCGTCATCGTCTTCGACCAGGCCGAACCGGACACCGCCCTCGCGCGGGAGGATCCGCGCCGCCCGGTCGTGGTCGTCCGCAACGACCGCACCCCGGGGCTGGCCGGGGCGCGCAACGCCGGAGCGGCGGCGTCCTCGGGAGAGCTGCTGGCCTTCTGCGACGACGACGACGCGTGGCTGCCGGCCAAGCTGCGGCTCCAGGCGGAACGGCTGGCCGCGACCGGCGCCGACGTCGTGGTGTCGGGCATCCACGTCCGCTACGGCGACAAGACCATCACGAGAGTGCCGCGCCCGGAGGACGTCACGCACGCCGAACTGCTGCGCCGCCGCGTGATGGAGGCCCACCCCTCCACCGTGGTCGTCCGCCGCACGGCGTTCCTCGGCAAGATCGGCCTCGTGGACGAGGACATCCCCGGCAGCTACGGGGAGGACTACGACTGGATGCTGCGAGCCGCGGCGGCCGGGCCCATCGCCGTCGTGGCCGAGCCGCTCGTCACCGTCCTGTGGGGCCGGACGTCGCACTTCAACCGCAAGTGGCGCATGATCAGCGACGCACTCCAGTACCTGCTGCGCAAGCACCCGGGCTTCGCCGACGACCCGCGCGGCCTCGCCCGCGTGCAGGGCCAGATCGCCTTCGCACACGCCGCGCTGGGCGAGCGACCCGAGGCACGCAGGTGGGCGCTGCGCACACTGCGCAACTCCTGGCGGGAACGCCGGGCCTACCTCGCACTGGCGGTCTCCCTGCACGTACTCAGCGCCGACCGGGTACTGCGGCTCGCACACGCCACCGGACGAGGCGTCTAGAACTCAGCCGCGGCGTGCGAGCAGGTCGGCGACGAGGCCGCCGAACCGCGCGACCGACTCGGCGACGTCGCCGCCGTCGGCGACCACCGCGTAGTCGTCCGGTGTGGCGAGCGCGTGGTCCACGAGCCCGCGGAAGGCGTTCTCGTCGGCCGCCGTGGTGATGAGGCCCTTGGCCGCCATGCGTGCGCAGAAGCGCTGCTGGTGGTCGTCCACGTGCTCGCCCAGGGCCGGGTCGCGGGGGACGACGATCGGGCGGCGGCCGTGCCGGCGGCTCTCGGTGATGGTGGTCGGCCCGCCGTGGCAGACGACCACGGCCGCCTCGTCCAGCAGGGAGGTCAGTGCGGCGTGGTCGAGGTAGGCGACGCCCTCGGCTCGCCGCGGCGGGGCCGAGGTGCCGTGCTGCACGACGCACTGGACGCCCTCGGGCAGCCACGCGTCGACCCAGCGGATGAGCCGGTCGAAGGGGTGGTGGTCGGTGCCGACCGAGACGAAGACCAGCGAACTCACAGAAGGCTCCCGATGACCTGCGCGCGGGGGTAGAAGCGGGTCTGTTCTTCCCATTGCACGCAGAACAGGTCGGTGATGGGACGGCAGAGCCTACCCGTGAGCGTCGGAGAGTCGAGCCGGTCGTACACCTCGATGTAGACCGTCGGCACGCGCATCACCTTGGCCACCAGGAAGAACGGGAACGCGACGGCCGCCCCGGTGGAGACCACGACGTGCGGACGCTCGCGGCGCATGACGCGCACCGCGAGGGCGAAGTTGCGCACCAGGTTGCGGACGTTGCGGGTCGTCGGGTGGTGTGCCCACACCGCGCGCTCGCCGTCCAGCTGCGACCGGGCGTCCTCGGTGCCGAACGTGACCCATGTGCGCTCACGCTCATGCCACCATGGGCGAAGAGCCAACAGCTGGGCAAGGTGACCCCCGCTGGAGGCCACGAGGAGGGCGTGCTCTTGGTGCTCCCGATCTCCCGACATGCCGATCAATGTAAATGGAACCTCAAGAGCTGACGACCGATTTGGGAACTGAGGATAGTGTCGTGGCGAGCGCATGACCCTGGGCAGGGGTGTACTTCGAGGGAGACCAGCGGATGGCGGCTGATCAGGACGCGCAAGGCCGATTGACGGGGGTGGCGCGTCGCCACCTCCGGCTCATCTGTTCATTGGCGGCCGCCACCACCGTGGCCGGAGTGGCGGGCGGCCTGCTGCTGCCGGCCAGCGCCCAGGCGACCGCCACCGTCCTCGTCAGCCCGCTCGACGGAAACCCCTACTCCACCAACGGCCGGGGCGATGACCTGACGAACCTCCAGTCGGAGGCCGCGCTCGTTCAGGCGGACGCGGTCGAGCAGGTCGTACGCCAGAAGTTCCGTGCCGCCGACCGCTCGAAGGTCGCGGTGACCGTGCCGCCGAACACCCAGGTCCTGCAGATCACCTACACCGCCTCCAGTGCCACCGCCGCCCGCGACGGCGCCCAGGCCTTCGCCAACGGCTACCTCGCCTACCGCTCCCAGCGGGCGCAGAGCGTGCTGAACGACAAGTCCGCCAAGCTTCGCGAGCAGGAGAAGAAGGTCCAGCAGGAGCTCTCCGCGACCACCAAGCGGCTGCCCACCGCGCCCGCGTCCCAGAAGAACTACCTCCAGCAGCGGATCACCGCGTACAACAACCAGCTCGGCGTCATCGACGAGCAGAACAACGACATCGCCGCGACGCCGGTCAACCCGGGTTCGGTCATCACACCGGCCCAGCCGCCGACCGGCTCCCTCACCACGCGCGCCGCGACGTTCGGCGGTGCGGGACTCGCCGTCGGCCTGTTCGCCGGCCTGCTCATCGCGCTCGCCCTCGAGCGTTCCGACCGGCGGCTGCGCGACGTCCGTACGGTGCAGCGCCTCGGCGTGCCGGTGCTCAGCACGGTCTCCTCCGCCAACGGGCTGGTCCTCGTCACCGCGCCGAAGAGCCGGGCCGGCGAGGCGTACCGCCGCCTCCGCGCCGCCGTCGTCGCGTCGGTCCAGGACCGCCCGGTCACCCTGCTGGTGACCAACGCGACCCCGGCGGCCTCGGCGACGCTGACCAGCTCGAACCTCGCCGTCGCGCTCGCCCACGCGGGGTCCGCGACGATCATGGTGGACGCCAGTTTCTCCGAGACGAGCCCCTCGGCACTGTTCGGGCTCGGCCAGTCCAAGGGCCTGTCCGACGTGCTGATGCGGGGCACCGACCCGACGCAGCTGCTCGTGCACGCCGACTCCCAGCTTCGGCTCCTGCCCCGCGGGCCGGGCGCCGGCGCCGCCGCCGAACGCTTCAGCGGCCCGCGCATGCGCGAGACCGTACGCCTCCTGCGGGACAAGGCCGAGTACATCCTGATCAATGCGCCGAGCGTGCACGACGCGAACGCACAGGCGCTGTGCACGCTGGCCGACGCCGTGCTCATCGTCGTCACGCTCGGCCAGACCACGCGCGCCGACATCGAGCAGGCCTACACCGAGGCGGAGCGCGCGGGCGCCGTCGTGATCGGCACCGTGGTCGAGGACACCCGGTCCCGTCGCGCCGCCGGGGCGGACCGCTCGCCCCGGCCGCCGTCCTCGCACCGCGCCGACGGTTCGGGCACCGCGGTCACCAGGCGTGAGCCCGAGTACGGCCCCGGCAC
>NZ_JBHLZP010000453.1:0-6463 GCF_042429965.1 Actinoallomurus acaciae | reverse complement strand
GGTCTCGCGGCGGTCGGCGGCGGCACCGCCGCGGCGCTGGCGGCGACGTCCCGGGGCGGGCACGCGCCGTCCCCTCCCAGGTTGTTGTGGCGAGCCACGCTGCCCGTCGGCAACGACATCCTGATGCCGCAGGTCTTCGCCCGCGCGGTCGTCGTCTTCGCGGCCACCACGAAGTCGTCGGCCTACGACGCGGCCACCGGCCGGAGCCTGTGGTCGGCGCCGATGCACGACGTCGCCACCGACCACACCCTCATCTACGCGCCGTCCGCCGAGGACGGCGACATCGCCGCGACGGACCCCTACTCACATGCGCGGCGCTGGAGCTTTCCCCAGCCGCCCGGTTTCACCGCGCAAGCCCTGGCCGGCCCGGCCAACGGGTTGCTCGCCCTGATCGACGAGCACGGGACGGTCATCGGCCTCGACGCCCGTACCGGCAGGCGGCGGTGGACCCACGACGCTCCGGCGACGACCCTGCTCAGGGGAGTTCAGGGTGGCGTCCTCATCGCCTGGTCCGGCCGGGAGACCGACGCCGAGAAGCGCCTCTTCGCACTCGACGCCGGGACCGGCGCGGTCCGCTGGAACCGCCCGTACCCCAAGTCGGGGATGACCTTCCCCGGCGCGGGAGACCTGGTCTTCGGCAGTCCCACCGGAGACACCGTCGAGGCCCTGTCGGTCACCACCGGCCGGACGGCCTGGACCGCCGACGTCGGTGATCTCGGGAGGCTCACGGTGGCGAACGGCACGGTCCATGTGGGCGGCGCCGTGCTCCACGCCCTGGACCTGGCCACGGGACGGCAGAAGTGGGCGTACCGGCCGACAGTGCCGGGAGACCAGGACCGGACCTCCCTGGTGAGCGGCGGACACGCCTACGTCCTCGACAACCGGAACCTGATCGCGCTCGACGCCGGCACCGGACGCCGCCTCTGGCCGGCCGGCACGCCCGCCGGGGACACCGCTCCCCTGGTCGCCGCCGGCGGCCTGGTCTGCACCGGCGTCGCCGGAACCACGGGCCCGGGCCTGTACGGCTGGAACGCGGTCACCGGCGAGCTCGTGTGGAACCATCCCATGGCTTCTTCGAACCTCACCGACCCGTGGGCCCTGACCACCGCCGGCTCCGTCCTGGCCGCCTCCCAGGACTCCATCCTGGCCGCGTTCCACCTCGCCCGCGCCTGACACGAATTCGGGTTCCGGGACCTGCGTGTCACCCGTGCGGGAGGGGGGCCGCCGCCTCTCTCGCCTCGGCCGGCGGGATGTTGTGGTTCAGCCGGAACAGGTTCGCCGGGTCGTGGACCGCCTTCAGCTCGGCGAGCCGCCGGTGGTCCGCCGGTTCGTACGCGTCGCGCACCTGGTCGGCGGTCCGGTCGCCGTAGATGAAGTTGAGGGAGCGGCCTCCGGTGCTCCACGGCTCCATCGCGTCGAAGACGCGCCGGTGCGCGGCGCGTACGGCGTCGATCCCGTCTCCGGTCAGAGGCGACAGGACGCGTAGCAGGAAGCGCGCGTCGCGGTGCCCGACCGCGTTGGGGACGGCGGGGGTACGGGCGAGCGCGCCGCCCAGGTGACGCAGATCGACCACGCACGGGACCGGCGCGCCCGGACCGGCCAGCTCGTGCACGGTGCGCACGGCCCGGTCGTCGAGGTCGCGCAGCAGGAGGTTGGATCCGGCGTACCCGTGCGGCTGGGTCGGGTCGTTGTAGATCGAGCCGCCGTCGGCGTACGGCAGTTCGGCGAGCGTGTCGCGCAGCGGCGTCCCGGCGGACCGCAGCGGCGCGACGAGCCGCTCCCCCTCGGCCGCGTCCCCGAGGTGGGCGATGCGCACATGGGTGATGTGACGGCCGCGCATCGGCTCCGGAACGAACGGCAGGTCGGGGAACGGGATCATCCCCACCGAGGCCGTCATCGTCTCCGGCACCGTGGCGGTCCAGCTCCGGAAGGCCTCCAGCACGTCCGCCGCCCGGTCGGCGGCGAAGAACAGGCCGCCGCCGTACAGCCGGGCGACCGGCACGAGACCGATGCGCATCCCGGTCACCACGCCGAAGTTGTCCCGGCCGCCGCGCAACGCCCAGAACAGGTCCGGGTCGCCGTCGGCGGTGACGTGGCGCAGCCGGCCGTCGGGCGTGACGACGTCGATCGCGTGCACGTGGTCCGCGGCGTACCCGTACGCGCGGGCCAGCAGCCCGAGCCCGCCGCCGAGCGTGTAGCCGACCGCTCCGGTGTGCGGCGCGCTGCCGTTCAGCGGTGCGAGCCCGTACGGGGCGGTCGCGCGCACCACCTGGTCCCAGCGAACGCCCGCCTCGATCCAGGCCGTACGCGCATCGGCGTCCACCTGGACCCCGGTCATCCGGCGGGTGCCGATCAGCAGGCCGCCGTCGGCAGGGACCGACAGCCCGTGCCCGGTCGCCTGCACCGCCACCGGAAGCGCGTGCTCGGCGGCGTACGCCACGGCCGCCTGGACGTCGGCGGCTCCCGTCGCGCCGACGGCCACGGCGGGCCGGTGCCGCCAGGCGGTCTGGAAGCCGTTCCGCTCGGCGTCGTACGCGTCGTCTCCGGGCACCACCACCGGGCCGCGCACCCGCTCGGCGAGCGTGTTCATGAGTAGTCCTCCTGGTCTCCGTTGGTCACCCGTCTACGGTGGCGATCCCGATGCCATAAGTCCAAGAGCTGGTTCGTCTCGCAACTAGCATGATTGGTTATGGAGCTTCGGCAGCTTGAGTACTTCGTGACAGTGGTCGAGGAGGCGAACTTCACGCGTGCGGCCGAACGCCTGCACGTGGCGCAGCCCGGGGTGAGCGCGCAGATCCGGCGGCTGGAGCGGGAGCTCGGCGAAGAACTGCTCGACCGCTCGGGCCGTACGGTCCGCCTGACGGAGGTGGGGGCCGCGGTGCTCCCGTATGCGCGGGCGGCGCTGGAGGCGGTCTCCGGTGCCCGCGACGCGGCGGCGGAGTTCACCGGGCTGGTGCGCGGGCACGTCACCGTCGGCATGGTGTCCTCGGCCGCCACCCACGACGTGGACCTGCCCGGGATGCTGGCGGAGTTCCACCGGCGTCATCCGGCGGTGGAGATCACGCTGTCCGAGGCGGGCTCCGGTCCGCTGCTCGGCGCGCTGCGCGCCGGCCGGATCGACGTGGCGTTCGCCGGCCTGGCGGCGGATCCGCCGCCGGGCGTCGACGTCCAGGTCATCACCGATGAGCCGCTCGTCGCCATCGTCGGCCGTGACGACCCGCTGGCCGGAACGCGGACGATGACGCTGCGGTCGCTCGCCGCGCGGCCGCTGATCTGCCTGCCTCCGGGCACCGGCATCCGTGCGTGCGTGGACGACGCCTTCGGCGCGGTGGGGCTGCGGCCGCGCTTCGTGTTCGAGGCCGGCGATCCGCGGTTTCTCGCCGCGCTGGCCGCCCGGGGGCTCGGCGTGGCCGTCCTGCCGGAGTCGATCATGGGCGGCCGTGAGGACGCGCTGTGCGCGATCCGGCTGCGGCCCGCCATTCGCGGGCGTCTGGTGTTCGCGTGGCGGTCCGAGGGCCCGGTCGGGCCGGCCGCGCGGACGTTCGTGCGGCACGCCCGTACGTCGCTGGCGGAGCGATTCTCCCGCTCATGAGTCAGGGCCCGCCGGAGCGTGATCGCGTCCGGCGGGCCCTGAGACCAGGGGGGATCAGTCGGTGATGGACAGGCCCGTCTTGGGGTCGAAGAAGTGCAGGCTGCGGTTGTCGACGGACAGCTCGATCTGCTGGCCCGCCTGGACGCGTGCGCGGGCGTTGACGCGGGCGGTCCACAGCGCCTTGTTGTCCGACAGCGGCAGCGACGCGCCCTCGTCGCCGTCGGTGGCGTCCTGCGCGAGGTCGGCGGCGTCCTTGTGCTGTACGGGCGGTGCGTCGATCGAGAAGATGACGTTGATCTCGCTGCCCAGCTCCTCGGTCAGGTCGGCCGTGGCCTGGATCCGCGCCCAGTCGCCGTTGGCGTGGGAGGAGTCCTCGAAGTCGGAGGGGCGCACGCCGAGGATGACGTCACGGTCGAAGTAACCGTCGAGGCCGGGCCGGGCCGACAGGGTCTCGGCCGGGATCGGCAGCTTGTAGCCCGCGAAGGTCACGTGCGGGCCGTCGTCGCGGACCAGCTTGGCGCCCACGAAGTTCATCGCGGGCGAGCCGATGAAGCCGGCGACGAACAGGTTCACCGGGTTGTCGAACAGGCGCTGGGGCGTGTCGACCTGCTGCAGCTTGCCCTCGCGCAGCACGCAGACCCGGTCGCCCAGGGTCATGGCCTCGACCTGGTCGTGCGTGACGTACACCGTCGTGACGCCCAGGCGCTCGTGCAGCTGGCCCAGGGAGGCACGCATCGAGACCCGGAGCTTGGCGTCGAGGTTCGACAGCGGCTCGTCCATCAAGAACGCCTGCGGCTCGCGGACGATCGCCCGGCCCATCGCCACACGCTGCCGCTGGCCGCCGGACAGGTTACGCGGCTTGCGCTCCAGGAACTCGGTGAGGCCGAGGACCTCGGCGACCTCGTCGACACGCTTGCGGATCTCCGCCTTGGGCACCTTGCGGAGCGTCAGCCCGAACCCGATGTTCTGGCGCACCGACAGGTGCGGGTACAGCGCATAGCTCTGGAACACCATCGCGACGTCGCGGTCACGCGCCGGCGTCCGGTTCATGAGCCGGTCACCGATCCGGAGCTCACCTCCGGTGATCTCCTCAAGTCCGGCGACCATGCGCAGCGCCGTCGACTTGCCACAGCCGGACGGCCCGACGAGCACCATGAACTCACCGTCCTTGATCTCCAGGCTCAACGAGTCCACGGCCTTGTTGCCGGCCGGGTAGGTCTTGTCAAGGCGATCCAGCGTGATCGCAGTCATAGGGGCGGTCTCCTTTCGAGCGGGCCGCGACCGAGGTTCGAGTTGGTCGGGGGTGGCGGCCCAGAGGCAAGGCGGATAAAGAGGGCTGTCGGCGAATGACCGCCGACTACTTTCGATCAACAGCGTTGAAGCGTGTGGGCCCGGCGTCGGACGGGACATCCCAATGGATCTCCGCCCAGGACACCTGGCCGTCGTTCTCCGGCTCGCGGCCGGACCGGTCGGCGAGCATCTGGATGATGCCCAGCCCCCGGCCGCGTTCGTCCTCCACGGCCGCGGGCCCCGGCTCTGCCCAGGAGGGGCTGCCGAGGTCGGCGACCTCGATCCGGGCCCACCCCCGGCGGCCCCGGATCCGGAGGGTCACCAGGGACCCCGCCTTTCCACTCGGTGTGTGGCGGATGGCGTTGGTCATCAGCTCGCTGGTGACGAGCTCGATGTCGTCGCACCGGGGTGAGTGCTCGAGCGCCGCACGGACGAGCCGACGCGCGACCGCGACGATGGCGGGCACGCCCGGGACCGAGATGCGCCAGTCGATGACGGCGTCACGGCCACGAGAGTCGTCGGTGGGCCTGGCGCTGCTCATCGGGATCGATTCTTGGGCCGCCGGACGTCGACCGGCCGCCCGTACGCGGTGGTTCGCGGTCATACGGCCACCTCCGTGGCTCGATCGCAGGCGCCGGAGAACCCGGAGTCCGTCCCCCCGATTCGGGCAGACCGTCGTCATGGGGGTTTTGATCATGGAACGCATCTCGACTACTCCCATGGCGGCCGCCTATACTCGATACATGCTTGTTATATATTGACGTTATCTACTAGTCAATAGAGGATGCCGAGTTTGTGGGCATCATCGGCGCTTGACAGACCGACCTAACATGGCTGACATGTAGGTAGGAGAAAGGGGGTGGCGCAAGGTGCGACCGCTGTTGCTGGCCCTGCTGGCCAAAGAGCCGGCTCATGGATATGAGCTCAAGCAAGCGCTGGAGCAGACCTTCGGAGGCGCTTACCCCTCCCCGAACATCGGCCAGATCTATGTGACGCTGGGACGGCTCGAGAAGGACGGTCTGGTTCGCAGCCAGGACGTCGAGCAGACCAGCCGGCCGAACAAGAAGGTCTACGAGCTGACCCCCGCCGGCCGCGATGCCCTCGCCTCCTGGGTCGACGAGCAGAGCGACGGCCCGAAGCTGCGCGATGACTTCTTCGTGAAGCTCGCGCTGGCCCCGATGACCGGGGCCGCCGACCGGATGACGCTGATCAACCGGCAACGACGTCACCTCTTGAACCTCATGCGCGGCCTGTCGGACCTCGCGGCGGCGACGGACCGGAACAACACCGTCGCACTCCTGCTCATCGAGGGCGCCCGCCTGCACCTCCAGGCCGACCTCGAATGGCTCGAGCGCTGCCAGGAGGAGCTCACCTGAGCCTGCCGCGTGTACGGCATGGCGGACGAGCCCGGCATTCCCTTTTTGACAAGGCCTGGACGACTGAATGTCACGCGAACCCTTTCGTGGTCCGCGTGACATTCAGCCCGCCATTCCTATTTGACCGACCCGGCCAGGACGCCTTGGACGAAGTAACGCTGGAAGGCGAAGAAGACGACCAGCGGGACGACCAGCGACAAGAACG
>NZ_JBHLZP010000452.1:0-6464 GCF_042429965.1 Actinoallomurus acaciae | reverse complement strand
GTCATCGGCGGCTCGCCGATCAGGTCGCTGAACCGCCGGGCCAGGGCGGCCCGCGAGACGCCCGTCCGTGTCGCCAGCGCGGCCACCGTCCACGGATGGGCCGGCTCGTCGTGCAGCAGCCGCAGTGCCGCGCCGACCACCGGGTCGCTCTGCGCGCGGTACCAGCCCGGCACCTCGGCCTCCGGGCGGGAGAACCACGCGCGCAGGACGGCGGTGAGCAGCAGGTCCAGCAGGCGGTCGAGCAGCGCCTGCTGGCCCGGCGCGTCGCGGTGCAGCTCCGCGCCGAGCAACGGCAGCAGCGGTGAGTCCCAGGCCTCGGCCGAAAGCACGATGCGCTGCGGCAGGACCCGCGACAGCCGCCCGTTGATCTCACCCTGGAACTCATAGACGCCGGTGAACAGCTCGGTGGCACCGGCCGTGTCCTCCGTACGGTCGCCCCAGGTCCGCAGGCCGAGCGCCATGGCCGCGGACAGCGACTCCCCCTCCGGCGTGGTGCAGCGCTGCCCGGGGTGGATCACGACACGGGGCGGCGTGGCCGGATCGCCGGCGACCGTGTACGGGTGCGGCCCACGGATGACCGCGACGTCGCCGGGACGGAGACGTACGGCGTCGCCGTCGTCGGGCACCAGCCATGCCTGGCCACGCACGACCGACGCCACGGTCAGCGGCGCCCGGTCCTCGATCCGCAGCGACCACGGCGGCGTCAGGATCGACCGCAGCAGGAACGCGTCCCGGGCCCTCGGCCCATCGAGAATGCGCGCGAGCGGATCCATGCGCTCACCTTAGGCTCCTTCGTCGAACACCTTGGGCTCCTCGTCGAACCGCCCTGGACGAACGGACATGCGCGTGAGCGTCTCACCGATGGTCGCGGCACCGCCGCCGGCGGTTCACTGAGCGGCATGAAGATCCTCACGGGATTCTCCGCGACCACGACGCTCCTGTTCGCCGCCGCGCTGGCCGGAGTCTTCTTCGCCTACTCGATCTCGGTGATGATCGGGATCGACGCCGTCAAGCCGGACCACGCCATCGCCGCGATGCGTGCCATCAACGTGAAGATCCAAAATCCCCTGTTCCTCATGGCGTTCCTGCTGATGCCGGTGGTGGGGGCGGCCACGGGCGTGCTGCTGCTCGTCTCCGGGCAGCGCACGGCGGGCATGCTCTTCTTCGCCGCGGCGGCGGTGTACGTCCTGGGGGTGCTCGGGCCGAGCTTCGCGGTCAACATCCCGATGAACGACGCGCTGGAGGCCGCGCGGCCATCGGCCGGGGAGGTGGCGCGCGTCTGGTCCGGCTTCTCCTCCCGGTGGACCGCGTGGAACCACGTGCGTACACTGTCGTGCCTGCTCAGCGTGCTCTCCGTCGGCGCGGGCCTGTTCAGCTGGGGCCGTGGCGCCTGACGTGGACCGCGAGGCCGCCGGCGCCCGCCTCCAGTTCGGGGCGCAGCTCCATCGTCCGCGTGTAGTCGCCGCCCGCCAGCGGCCGGTACGGGATCGGCTCGTCGGTGAACAGGGCGCGCAGCCGCGCCGCGTACGCCTCCGTGACCGCGGCGAACCTCTCCTCGCTCACCTCGATGGAGTCCCAGACGGCGAACGGCGGCAGCACGTCCATGCCGGTGTAGTAGAGGAGGCCGTGCTGGATCGGGAACAGCAGTTCGTCCAGGCTCCCGTGGACGCCGCGGGCCGAGAACGACGGCTCGGCGGCGCCGATGGTCACCGACACCATGGCGCGGCGGCCGGCGAGCGTGCCGTCGCCGTAGAGGGCCCGGCCCTTCGTGCCCACGCCGTACCCGAACCCGTACGTGAAGACGCGGTCCACCCAGCCCTTGAGCACGGCCGGCATCGAGAACCACCACATCGGGAACTGCAGGATGAGCGCGTCGGACCACAGCAGCCTGTCCTGCTCCGCGGCGATCTCCGGCGCCAGGCGGCCCTCGGCGTACGCGCGGCCGGAGGCGCCGATCACGTCGAGCCGCTCGTCCGGGGCGTGGCCGGGGAAGTCCCCGGGCCCCACGTCCGGCCGCCAGCGCATGGCGTACAGGTCGGAGACGCGGACGTCATGGCCGCCGCGGCGCAGCTCGGCGGCGGCGAACGCGGTGAGCGCGCCGTTGAGGGAGCGCGGCTCGGGGTGTGCGGTGACGATCAGGATGTTCATGTATCCGTTGTCGCGCCGTGCGGCGCGCGGAACCAGTGCCCGGCGTTTCCACCGGCCGGGGTGTCCTGGTATTGACAGGACCAGGTTCACCGCGCGGGAGTCACGCATACTGAAGAGCATGGATGACGACGGCCGGGAGCTCGGCGCGTTCCTGCGCTCGCGCCGGGCACGGGTGACCCCGGACAGCGTGGGGATCGCGGCGGGCTCGCGCCGTCGCGTGCCGGGCCTGCGGCGGGAGGAGCTGGCGCAGCTCGCCGGGATCAGCGTCGACTACTACGTACGGCTGGAGCAGGGACGCGCGACGCAGCCGTCCCCGGAGATCCTCGACGCGCTCGCCGACGTGCTCGGCCTCGGCCGTACCGAACGCGAGCACCTGCGCGCGCTGACCGCGGCGCCGCGAAAGGCCCGCAGGTCGTCGCGGCGACGGCCGGAGCAGGTCCGGCCGGAGCTACAGCGGCTCCTCGACGCGATGTACGGCCTGCCGGCCCTGGTCACCGGGCACCGCCAGGACGTGCTGGCCTGGAACCGCCTGGGCTCGGAGCTGTTCGGCGGGCTCGACGAGGGCCGGCGCGACCCCAACAACGCGCGTTACCTGTTCCTGGATCCGGCCTCGCGGGAGGCGTTCCCCGACTGGGAGCAGCGCGCGCGGGAGACCGTGGCGGTGCTGCGCCTCGCCGCGGGCCGGCACGCCGACGACGAGCGGCTGCGCGAGCTGGTCGGGGAGCTCTCGGTGCGCAGCGAGGAGTTCGGCGCGCTGTGGGCGTCCGCCGACGTGATGGTGTGCGGCAGCGGGACCAAGCGCTTCCGCCATCCGGCGGTCGGGGAGCTGACGCTGCGCTATGAGACCCTCCAGCTCCCGGTGTCCGCGGGCCAGGCGGGCCAGGAGCTGCACGTGTACAACGCCGGCGAGGACGACGGCGCCGAGGAGGCCCTGCGGCTCCTCGGCGCGTGGACGGCCTCGCCGCGCTGAGCCACCGGCCGTGGCGGTCTCGGCGCGGTTCCGGCAGGCCACCCACGGCCACCGATCTCGCGGGTGATGACACCTGACCCGGACGGTGGAGGTGGCGCGTGAGTCCCGTGTCGTCGTGGGTCACTGCGTCGCGACGGTGACCGTGACGCCGCCGGACACCTTCTGGACACCCCCGTGCCGGGCGGTCGTCCGGGTCGTCACGGTCAGGGCCGCCGGCCCGGCCGGCGCGTCGGCGGGTGGCGTGACCGTCCACGTGACCGGGATCGGGTCGCCCGGTGCCAGTTGCCCGCCGTTGACCGAGGGTCCGGTCACGGCCCAGCCGGCGGGCCCGCGTAGCCGTAGCGCCTGATAGTCGACCGGTTCGCCGGTGGTGTTGTACAGGGTCGCGGTGACGGTGAACGGGGTGCCCGCGATCACGCTGGTGGACGCGGCGACATACAGGCTCGGGGTGCGGCGCATCGAGGCGTTCAGCGAGCCCGCGGTCTCCCGCAGCCCGCGATGGGTCTCGAGCATCTCGATGGCGTACCAGCCGGCGTGTTCCTGGTTGCCCGGGTCGGTGACCCGCAGGTTTCCGTCGGAGTCGAGGATCCACCCCTCGGAGATCGGCTGTGTCTCGTCCGGGTAGTAATGGCGCAGGAACGCGTCCAGCGCCGGGATGCGGTCCTGGCCGCGGTTCTCCTGGTCGAAGCGCCATTCCCAGGCGAGTCCCTTGGTGAGCACCCAGTCGTTGTGGCCGGTGAAGGCGTAGTCGTGCATCGAGGACAGCATCGGCACGCCGGACCAGTCCCTGCTCTCGTGGGCGAGGTACGCCCGCAGTGTGTCGGCCATGATCCGTGTGTCCAGGGCGTACCAGTCGACCGCGATCGGGGCGAGGTTGGCGAAGGAATAGCCGGGGTGGAACCGGTTTCCCTCGGTGACCTCGTACTTCTCGCCGTAGATCCGCTTTCCGTCAACGGTGGTCACCAGGTTGGTGTCGATGCCCCGCTCGATCTGTTTCGAGATCGACTGCCATCGCCTGGCGTCGGCCGGATCCCCGAGCCGGTCGGCGATCGGGGCGAGCTCGTGCAGTGCCTGGGAGGTGAAGACGTTCGTCAGCAGGTCATACGTGTCGTGATAGCCCTCGTCGTCGAGGATCGGGTTGCGGATCAGGTCCAGGCTCGCGTCGAGGTAGCCGGGTGTGTCGAGGTAGTAGTCCGCGTAGCGGCGCACGTAGGGCCAGGTCTCGGCGACGAAGGCCCGGTCGCCCGGGTTCGCCCGCACATAGCGGGACCAGGCCAGAAGCACGCTGTAGGCCTGGTCGGTCTCGTCGTACATGTCATAGCCGGAGATGGTGAAATCGGTGATCCGCTCCCGGTAGGAGAGCGTGCCGTCCGCGGCTCCGCGCCAGGTCACCGAGCCCGGCGGGGTGTCCGGCGCCTCAAGCCGCAGCGAGTAGCCGCCCGCCGGTGGACTGCTGAACAGCGGCGGCAGAAACCGCAGCGTCACCCAGCCGCCGCCGGCCGGGATCTGCGAGGTGGCGATGCCGGTGGTGTCCACGACCTGGGCGTCCGGGCCGGTGCCGGCGAGCAGTGTCGCGCGTACCGTCCCACGCGCTCGGGGGGTCCGGTCCAGCCACACGTCGGTGGCGGTGACCAGGCCGGGCGCCGGCATCGGTTGCGTGGCCCGTGAGCCGGGCCCCCGGAAACTCACCGTCGGGGCGGAGACGTCCGTCTGCTCACCGGCGGCGGTCGGTGTGTCCGACTCCTGGTAGATCCGGTGCGGCATCCGTGCCTGCCCCGACGCCGCGCTGTAACGGAAGATGTAACGCAGGATCGCTCGCGCCCTCGCGTCGTCTCCGCCCAGCAGCAGCGCCAGCGCGTTGACAGAGGAATCCCGCGTGTACATCGCCGCGTAGTAGCCCGCCAGCGACGTCGGCGCGTACCCGCGCGCCGTGACCCGCTCGGCAAGGCTGCGATACGTGCTCTCGAACAGGGCCACCTCATGGCGCGGCGGCAGGCCGCCCGGCTCCCGTGCGGCGGAGGCGGGCGCGGCGCCGAGGCCCGCCGTCGCGACGACGACGGCGAATGCGCAGGCGACGGCGGTCACACGGCGGGCGGCGGGATCGGTCTCGGCCGGAAGCATCTGCGCCTCCCCGCCGGCCGGGTACTTCTGTGGGGAAGTGACGTTCAGCCGCTGCCGAAGCCGCCTCCCGGCCATGACCGCGCAACAGGCCGACAACACGGGCAAGTCGAACAAACGCATCGTTCGTCCTCCTCCAGGCGCGCCTCTCGCCGGTAGGCCGCGCGCGCCCCAAGTTCGCATGCAACCGGTTGCACGTCAAGGCCCAGCTGTACGTCAAGGCCCATTCGTCGCGATGCGCGAGAGGCTCACCGGCCGCGGGCGCGGAACGCGGCGGTCTTGACGCGGTTCTGGCAGGCGGTGGAGCAGAACCGGCGGGTGCCGTTGCGGGAGGTGTCGACGTACACGCGGTCGCAGTGCGGCGCCGTGCACACGCCCAGCCGGTCGTGGAACTCGCCGCCGAGCACCACCGCGAGGCCCGTCGCGCAGCCGGCCACCCAGTCGGTGGACACGGTGCCACCGTCGCCGTGGAAGTGCAGATGCCACGGCTCGCCGTCGTGCCGGTTCAGGTGCGGGCGCGCGTGGGTCGCCTCGAGCAGGCGGTTGACCTGGTGGGCGGCGGCGTCGATGTCATCGTCCGCGACCGCGGCGAAGACGGCGCGCAGCTCGACGGCCATCTCGGCGAGAACGGTGGTGTCCTGCTCCCCGAGGTCGCCGGCGCCGATCTCGATGAGGGCCGTACGCCGCGCCTCGCCGACCGGCGGGGTGTACGGGCGGCCGCGCCGCTCTCCCTCGGTGAGCGTGTTCACCAGGCCGACGGCGATACCGACGACCAGGTCCATGTGACTGTTGAAATTCACTTGACCAGTTACACCGCTTCATCTAGTTTGTGACTGTCGAAATCATATACGACAGTTACAGGAGTCGCTCATGCTCACGACCACGGTGGCACAGGCGTGGATCTCCCGCTGGGACCGCCAGCAGGAGGGATACCTGCCCGACCGCGAGGAGCGGTTCACCGCGCTGATCGACGCGGTCGAGGCCGGCGCCGGGCGGCCGGACCCGCTCATCCTCGACCTCGGCTGCGGGCCCGGCTCGCTGGCCACCCGGCTGCTCGACCGCATTCCGGGCGCCACCGTCGTCGCGATCGACACCGACCCGCTCCTGCTCGCGCTCGGCCGGAACGCCCACTCCGGCCGGATGGCGCTGCGGTTCGCCGACCACGACCTGGGCACATCGGGCTGGGCGGCGGCGCTCGACCTGGACCGCCCCGCCGACGCGGCGGTCA
>NZ_JBHLZP010000451.1:0-6470 GCF_042429965.1 Actinoallomurus acaciae | reverse complement strand
CTGGCCGTCGCCGTCGGCCGCCGGCGGCCTCCGGCGGCCGGCTGGGCGGTCCACGCCTCCGGGTTCGCCTTCCCCTCCGGTCATACCGTGACCTCGGCGACGGCGGCCGGGCTGCTGATCTGGGCGCTGTGCCGGCACGGCGGCGGGTGGCCGCGCACGGTCGCGGTGGCCCTCCTCACGGTGTGGGCGGTCGCCGTCGGGCTCACCCGGATCTATCTCGGCGTGCACTGGCCGACCGACGTGGCCGGCGGATGGCTGATGACGGTCGTGGTGCTCGGCCTGGTGGCCCTGGTCGTCCCACGTCTCCCGGCCGTACGGCCGCGCGACCGCGATCCCACCGCCCGCACCTGATCACCGGCGTCGTAACCGCGAGCGCCCGCCCGCACCGCGCCGAAGTCCGTCTCGGGACGGGTCGAAGCCCCCCGCGGGACCGTCGGCGCCGGCGTCAGGCGCACCGCTGGATCGCCATCATGGCCGCGTCGTCTCCCAGCCGCCCCGCGACGTAGGCGAGGAGGTCGTCGCGCAGGCGCGCGATCAGGTCCGCCGGATCGGTGCGCGGCCAGCTCGCGAGGCGTTCGGCCAGGGGGTAGAAACGCCCACCGGCGTCCCGGGCCTCGATCAGGCCGTCGGTGTACAGCAGGAGCAGGTCGCCCGGTCCGAACGGGAAGGACTCGACCTTCCCCCCGATCCGGGCCAGCCCGCCCAGGCCGAGGGGGAGGGCGGGCTCACGTGCGGCCAGCTCGATGACGCGGTCGCCGCTGAGCATGAGCGGCGCCGGGTGCCCCCGGTTGACGATGTGCACGACCGGCTTGTCGTCGGGAATGTCCACGGCCACGGCAGTGACGAAGCACTCCTCGGGGTCGGGCACCCCCGTGTCCAGCTTGGTCGGCTCGAAGTTGGCGGCGTTGTCCAGGAAATCGAGGAGCTCCGGCAGCGCGGGCTGCTGATGGGCGGCCGCACGGAAGGCCCCGGCCACCAGGGCGGAGGTGTCGATGGCCGCCAGGCCGTTGCCCCGGACGTCACCGACGATCAGGCGCGCGCCGGAACGGATCCGGGCGGCCGCGTACAGGTCGCCGCCGATTCGCGCCTCCTGCTCGGCGGTCAGGTAGAGGGACGCGATGCGCAGCGGGCCGATGCGCTCCGGCAGCGGGCGCATCAGCGCATGCTGGGCGATCTCGGCCACCTCCCGGGCCTTCGTCAGCTGGCGCCGGTGCCGTTCCCGGACGCTGGAGAAGAACACGATCAGGGCGGAGACCACCGTGAGCGCGACGATGTGCGTCTCGTTCTCCATGGAGCCGGCCGCCCTCTCGATCCAGACGGTCGTCATCTCGCCGGCGACGGCGAGGACTCCGATCAGGGCGACCCGTCCGGGACCGGCGAACGCGGCCGTGATCGCCGGGGCCACGATGAGCAGCGGTCCCAGGTGGATACCGGGGCCGTTCGCGAGGTCCGCCACGACGATCATGACGATCAGCACGATCGGGACCACCAGCAGGGCAGGACCCGGATGCCACGCCCGCCGCAGACCCGCGTACCAGGTAAAACGCATCTTCCCTGCTTACCGCATGGAACGAGGCGTCAGGCCGTCGGGGCGGCGCCCGCCACCGCGGCGAACGCCACACCGGGCACACAGGCGCCGTGGTGTCACCTGCGACTTACGTTCACCGGAGTCCGCGGTGACACCTCGCGGCCCCCGGGTATCCTTCGTAGCGACGCCCTGGAGGACCTCGACCGCTCCTTCCCGCATTCCGCCGGGTTCACAGAACCTTGCTGAGGAAGGCCTTCGTCCGCGGGTTGGCGGGGTTCTCCAGCACCTTCGACGGTGGCCCGGACTCGACGATCAGGCCGGCGTCCATGAACACCACCCGGTCCGCGACCTCGCGGGCGAAGCCGATCTCGTGGGTGACGACGACCATGGTGAGGCCGTCGTCGGCCAGGCTCTTCATCGTGGTCAGGACCTCGCCGACCAGCTCGGGGTCGAGCGCGCTGGTCGGCTCGTCGAACAGCATCAGCTTCGGGCGCATGGCCAGGGCACGGGCGATCGCGACCCGTTGCTGCTGGCCGCCGGACAGCTGCCGGGGATAGGCGCTCGCCTTCTCCTCCAGCCCGACCCGGCGCAGCAGTTCCCGCGCGTGCTCGCGCGCCTTCCCCGCGGGCTCGCCGCGTACGCCGGTGGGCGCCTCCACAATGTTCTGCAACACGGTGAGGTGCGGGAACAGGTTGAACTGCTGGAACACCATCCCGATCTCCCGGCGCTGGCGGGTGATCTCGCGCTTGCGCAGGTGACGTACGCGCCCGCCGTCGGCGCGAAAGCCGATCAGCTCGCCGTCGACGTGGATGGAGCCACCGTCGATGGTCTCCAGATGGTTGATGCAGCGCAGGAAGGTGGACTTGCCCGACCCGGAGGGGCCGAGGACGACGACGACCTCGCCGGACGCGACGTCCAGGTCGATGCCGTTGAGCACCTCCAGGTGCCCGAAACTCTTGCGCACCCCCGCGGCGTGCACCATCGCGGTCGTCATGACGGCACCTCCGGGGTCTTGGCGCGACGGCGGAACAGGGCGAAGTCCCAGAATCCCTGGGGCGCCTGCCGAGTCGCGCCGCGGGCGTAGTGGCGTTCGATGAAGGACTGCCCGACGTACAGGATCGAGGTGATCAGCAGGTACCAGAGGCAGGCGACGATGAGCAGCGGGATCGTCTGGAACGTCCGGTTGTAAATGGACTGGACGGTGTACAGCAGGTCCGCCAGGGCGATGACGCTGACCAGCGACGTCGCCTTCAGCATGTTGATCACCTGGCTACCGGTGGGCGGGACGATGAACCGCATCGCCTGCGGCAGCACGACGCGCCGGAACGTGCGCGCGTCGCTCATGCCCAGCGCGTGGGCCGCCTCGGTCTGGCCGGGATCGACGGCGAGCAGGCCGCCACGGATGATCTCGGCCATGTACGCGGCCTCGTTCAGGCCCAGGCCGAGGATCGCGGCCAGCAGCGGAGTGATCAGGTGGTTGGTCTCGCCGCCGACGAACTCCGGCCCGAACGGCACGCCGAAGGAGATCCTCGGCAGCAGCGCGGACAGGTTGTACCAGAACACGAGCTGGACCAGCACCGGGATACCGCGGAAGAACCAGACGTACAGGCCGCAGGCGCCGCGCAGCAGGCCGTTCTCCGACAGGCGGCCGACGGCGAGCAGGACGCCGCCGACGATGCCGACCGCCATGGCGACCACGGTGAGCTCGAGGGTGATCGCGATGCCGTGGCCGATGATCGACGCGTTGACGTACTCGCCGACCACGTGCCACTCGAAGTTGTCATTGGTGACGAGCAGGTGCACGAGCTGCGCCGCGAGGACGAGCAGCACGAGCGAGGCCACCCAGCGCAGCGGGTGCCGCGGGCGCGCGGCTCCGGCCACGTCGACCTCCGCCCGCCTCTCCTCGGGCCGCTGGTCGGTAACGGTCATGCTCATCACCCCTCTCTCGGCGCCAGGTCGACGCCCGGCTTGGTCAGGATGTTGGCGCTCAGCCCCCACTTGGTCATGACCTTGTTGTAGGTGCCGTTCTTCACCAGAGTGCGCAGGGCGTCGAGGAGCACGTCCCGCAGCGGCGAGCCCTTGGCGACGACCGCGCCCTGGTACAGGTCGGCGAAGCCGTTGGCCTTGCCGGTGCCGGCGAGCTGCAGGTCCTTGCCGGACTGCTGGACGAAGTACGTCAGCGGGGCCTGGGAGGAGAAGAACCCGTCGGCGCGGCCGGAGCGGACGGCGAGGATGGAGGTCGGCTGGTCCTTGTAGGGCTGCACCTGCACGGCGGGGTGGCCCTGCGCGGCGCAGGTCTTCGACTGCTTCTTGATGACGTCCTCGGCCGAGCCGCCGGCCATCACCGAGATCCGCAGCCCGCAGGTGTCGGCGATGGAGCCGATGTGCTTGGGGTTGCCCTTGGGCACCGCGAAGACCACGAACTCGCGTACCCAGTCGACGAAGTCCGCGGCGCCCTCGCGGTCGGGGAAGTCGCCGACCGGGCCGATCGCGAAGTCGTACCGGCCGGCCTTGATGCCGGTCAGCTCGCTGGGCAGGCCGTCCACGGTGACATGCTCGATCTTGACGCCGAGAAGCTGGGACAACGCGGTGGAGATGTCGGCGGACGCGCCGCTCAGCGAGCGTCCGTCGGAGCCGGCGATCTCGTACGGCGGGAAGGACCCGTTGTTGACCGAGATGAGCCGGCCGGCGCCGCGTACCTTGGCGGGCAGCCGGTCGTGCAGCTTGTGGTCGGTCGTCTGACGCAGGTCCGCCGGGTCGACGCCCTGGGACTTGTGGCCGCCCAGGATGCCCTCGGCCTCGGGCGGGTTCTTCCCGCACGCGCCCAGCAGCAGGACCGCGGCGAGTACGGCGATGATGCCTTTCAACACCACTCCTCCAAGGGACGGATCGCAGGGTCGACGGCGAACCTGCGGTTGGCGAGGACGGGGAGCCGCCGGCGGGACTCGGTCAGCTCCTCGCGGTCGGCGGTCGTCCAGGCGAGGCCGGGCGCGTCGGCGAGCCGGGCGCGGACGGTGCCGAGCGGATCCACGATCATGCTCGCGCCGATGTTGCGCCGGCCGCACTCGCCCGAGGCCGCGACGTAGCAGGTGTTCTCCAGCGCGCGGGCGACGGTCATGACCTCCCAGTGCCGCTCTTTGGCCGGCCCGCGTACCCAGGCGGCGGGGAGGGCGATCACCTCGGCGCCCCGGTCGGCCAGCAACCGGGCGATTTCCGGGAATCTTACGTCGTAGCAGGTCATGAGGCCGACGTTCCACCCGGCGCAGTCGAAGACCACCGGCTCGCCGTCGCCGGGACGGACCCGGTCGGACTCGCGGGACCCGAACGCGTCGTACAGGTGGATCTTGCGGTACGAGGCGACCGGCGCACCGTCGCGGACCGCGACGAGCGTGTTGAACACCTTCCCGTCGCCGGCCGGCTCGTGCAGACCGGCGACGACGGTGACGGACGTCCCGGCGGTGCGCTCGGCCAGCGCCGTCACGAACGGACCGTCGAGCGGCTGGGCGACCTCGGCGATGCGGGCGGGCTCGTCGATGAACAGGGCGAGAGAGTCCTCGGGCAGCACGAGCAGGTCCGCGCCGCCGTCGGCGGCCTGGTCCACCAGCGCCAGGCAGGACTTGAGGTTGGCCGGCCAGTCCTCGGTGGCGGCGAACTGCCCCACGGCGATCCTCATGCGAACAGCTCCTCGGGGTCGATCGGGTGCGGGGCGATGCCCTGCTCGTGCAGTTCGGTGCAGAAGGCCGCGGTCATCGCGGCGTTGGCGGCGGCGCCGTAGGGCATCCAGTCCGGGCCGAAGATCCGCGTGGCGGCCTCCAGCTCGGCCAGCAGCCACGGCGTCGTGTCGGCCAGGTGCCGCCGCCGCGCGAGCCAGTGCCGCTTGGACTCCTCGAACGCCTCTTCCAGCGCCGACGGCAGCCACGGGTGCTCGTCGACCGTCGCGCTGCGCAGCGCCAGCAGGTGGATGCCCGGTACGAAGCCGGTGCGGCCGAAGTAGTCGAGCTCGGCGCCGCGATGGTCGTCGTACAGGTGGCGGAAGCGGCCGGCGGAGGTGAACATCTCGTCCGGCATGAACGGCGTGAAGATCGCGTCGTAGCGGCCGCCCGCAAGCCCGTCCACCAGCGACTCGTCGGTCACCGTGACGTTGGCCGGCAGCGGGCGGGTGCCGACGCGGTCCTTGCCGGTCTCCCCCGCCGTCAGCGGGCCGACCGTCCAGGCGATGCCGCCGAGGTCGACGCCGGCCGCGCGCAGGATCGCCCGCGTCCAGGTGTTGCCCGAGTCGGGCCAGCCGGTCAGCCCGATCCGCGCCCCGGCCAGGTCCTTGCCGGTGGTCAGGCCGCTGTCCCGCCGTACGAGGACGCAGCGGTGCCGGAACCCGCGCATCACGAAGATCGGCAGACCGGCCAGCCGGTCGTCACCGTCGCCGCGCCCCAGGGCGTAACGGCTGAAGGAGGTCTCGCCGCCGTCGAGCCCGGGTTCGCGCAGAACGTCGGGCGTGATGGCGCGGGACTCGATCTCCAGCTCGAAGCCGCGGGTGCGGACCCGGCCGGTGACGAGCGGGACCAGATGGTCCCAGTCCCGCAGGGCGAGGCGAATGCGTGGAACTGACACAACGCTCCGTTTCGGATTGGCCGTAATGACGACCGACCTTATGTTCAGCCAAACGTCAGTACAATGGGTGTTTTGTTACTGCACAAAGAAATTCGTGAGGTCGGGGGAACATGGGCGAGTCCACGGTCGAGGCGAGCTGGCTCGCCGGACACATCGGCGAGCGCAGCGCGCGGGGCATCGCCTCGGCCCTGACCGACCTGATCCGGCGCGGCGACATCGCCGAGGGCTCCCGCCTGCCGACGGTGCGCGGCCTCGCCGCCGAGCTCGGGGTGAGCCCGGCGACGGTGGCGGAGGTGTGGTCGACGCTGCGCCGCCACCGGGTGGTCAGCGCGCA
>NZ_JBHLZP010000450.1:0-6506 GCF_042429965.1 Actinoallomurus acaciae | reverse complement strand
CCGTCGCGGGCGGCCCCGCCGCGCGCCACCACCGCCGTACCGTGCCGCCTCGCCGGGAGGCCCGGTCCGCCACCTCGGTCTTCAGCTCCGCCAGCAGCCTGTCCTCGAAGCTCATCGCAGTCCCTCCACGGCGACGGTCAAGCCGGCATCGGGGTCGCCGCGCAGGGATCGGCGGGCCCGGTGCAGCCGCACCCGGGCCGTGTTCTGCCGGATGCCCAGGACCGCGGCGGCCTCGCCCACGGTCAGCTCGTCGATCACCACCAGCTCCAGCACCGCGCGCTCGCTCGGGGGCAGGCCGGCCATCGCGGCCAGCAACCGACGGGCCGATCTCTCGGCGTCGATGCGGGCCTCGAGCCGGGACACGTCGTCCGTGTCGAGCAGGCGGCGGCCGGCGATCCGGCGTTCGAGCCTTCGCTGCCGTGCCTCCCGGCGCCGGTACGCCGCGAGCGTGTTGCGCGCCACGCCGTGCAGCCACTCGACCTCGGTGCCGCGGTCCGCGCGGTAGGTGTGCGCCGAGTCGATCACCGCGACGAACACGTCCGCGACGAGATCGGCGACCAGGTGCGGGTCGTCGACCCGGCGGGCCACGTATCGCGTGACCACGTCGATGTGACGCCGGTAGAACCTCTCGAACGCCTCGGGGTCGGTGGCGACCTCTGTCGGCGATGCGTGCCTGCCGCGCACTCGCCCGCCTCCTTCACCATTCCGCCGGATCACACAACTACTTGGTCATTGGCGTAGAAGTTCTTACATGCTAACTTTTACTTGCAGGAGCAAAAAATCGTTAGGAGGGCTTGGTGTCGACCGGTGACGAACTCGTGGAGGTGCTGGCGACGCTCGCCAACCCCCACCGCATGCGAGTCGTCGCGGCGCTGGCGCGTGAGCGCAACTACGTCAGCCGCCTGGCCCGTGAGCTGGGCATCAGCCGTGCGCTGCTCCAGGTGCACCTGCGGAAGCTGCAGGCGGCCGGGCTCGTGTCGGCCGAGATGGAGCTGTCCGCGGACGGGAAGGCGATGAAGTTCTACGAGGTGACCCCCTTCTCCATCCAGCTCACCCCGGAGGCCGTCGCGGCCGCCGTACTCACTCTCACCACACCCGAGATCGTCCAGCGCGGCGGCGAGGAGGAACCACCTAGATGAACGGGCATGCCTTGGCGGAGGTCGTCGGAGCCGCGGGGCTCTCCACAGTGATCGCCGTGACCATCTGGCAGGTCGCCGCCCTCTTGCGGACCAAGATCCTGGCGCCGCGCGAGGGCAGATACCACGAGCTCGCCGAGAACACGGCGGCCGTACAGGAGAGGACCGACCTTCAGCTCCGAGAGATCACCCTGGTCCTGGAGGACATGCGCGGGCGCCTGGCCTCGCTGGAACGGATCCTCAAAGAGGTCGAGTGAAGATCTGAAGGTCCTGGGCCGCCGAGCTGCAACTCGGCGGCCCAGGTAGCGAAGAAGCATCACCTCGCCCGAGGGCGAGTTCTCGTCGGATACCCCTTCGTGGAAAGGACAGCAGCTCATGCTGCGCATTGGCAAGTCGGCCGTACCGGAGGCCGCCCGGCGCGCCCCTCTGGTGGAGCGCGTCGCGGGATGGTCGGCGCGGCACCGTGCGCCCGCCATCATGGGCTGGTTCGCCCTGGTGATCTTCGCCGTGCTCTCCGGGGCACTGGTTCCGGGTCAGGGGGCCGGCGGCATCGATCCGGGCGAGTCGGGCCGGGCCGAACGGGTCCTGGGCGCCCAGCACGCCTACGTGCCGGTCCTGGAGAACGTGCTGATCCAGTCCCGTGCGAACGGACGGTTCGCCGACGACCCGGACCTGCGTCAGGCCACGCGGGACCTGGAGGCGGCGCTCCGGCGGACGCCCGGCACGGTGACGGGCCTCCGCTCGCCCCTGCACCCGGGCGGCGCCGCGCTGGTGTCGAAGGACGGCCGCTCCGGCCTGGTCACCTTCCAGCTCGCCGGACCGGACGACCGGGCGGACACGCAGTACGACGCCGTCGTCGGGGCGGTCGCGGAGGTGGCGGCGCGCCATCCGGGGGCGCGCGTGGCGCAGGCCGGGGACCGGAGTCTGAGCTCCGCGGTCGACGAGGGCATCAAGGGCGACTTCAAGCGGGCCGAGCACTTCTCGATGCCGATCACCGTGGTGATCCTGCTGGTGGTGTTCGGCTCGCTGATCGCGGCGGGGATCCCGCTGCTGCTGGCGCTCAGCACCGTCATCGGCGCCTTCGGCCTGTTGCAGGTGGTCGACCACTGGACCCCGATCAACAGCGCGACCCACTCCATGGTGTTGCTGATCGGCGTCGCGGTCGGCATCGACTATTCGCTCTTCTACCTGCGGCGAGAACGCGAGGAGCGCGCCGCCGGGCGCACCGTACGGGAGGCACTGCGGATCACCGCGCGCACCTCCGGGCACGTCATTCTCGTCTCGGGCCTGACGGTGATGCTCTGCATGACCGGGCTGCTGTTCAGCGGGCTGGCCGAGCTGCGGGGGCTGACGATCGGCGCGGTTCTCGTGGTCGGCCTCGCGATGATCGGCTCGGTGACCGTGCTGCCGGCGCTGCTGAGCCTGCTGGGCCGCTGGGTGGACCGGAGCCGGATCCCGTGGCTGGGCCGCCGGCGTACGGCCGCGGCGGAGTCACGGACCTGGGCGGCCGTCGCGCGGGTGGTCGTGCGACGGCCGCTCCTCTGGGGCGGAGCGGCGGTGCTCGTGCTGGTGGTCATGGCGCTGCCCGTGTTCGGCATCCGGCTGCAGGACGCGGCCGTGACCGACAGCCTGCCGCGCAGCGTGCCCGTCGTGGACGCCGCCGTCCGCATGCAGGAGGCGTTTCCGGGGACACCGTCTCCGGCCCGGGTGGTGGTGTGGGAGACGCGCGAGGGCGCGCTCGGCTCTCCCGGCGTTCGGCGGGCCGTCGACGACCTGCGGGTGCGGGTGGCCGCCGGCGACGGCGCGCTACGGGAGCCGATCGCCGAGGCGAGGGTCGGCCGGGCGCTGCTCCTGCGGGTGCCCCTGGCCGACTTCGGCAACGGCGAGACGGCCGTCCGCGCGCTGGACACGCTGCGGCACGAGTCCCTGCCCGCCGCGTTCGGACACGTGGACGGCGTGGAGTACGCGGTCGCCGGCAAGACCGCGCTGGCCCATGACTTCACCCGGCAGCTCTCCGGCCGCACGCCGCTCGTCTTCGGGTTCGTGCTCGTCCTGGCGTTCGTCCTGCTCGCCGTGGCGTTCCGCTCGGTCACCGTGCCGCTGGTCTCGATCGCCTTGAACCTGCTGTCGATCGGCGCCGCGTGCGGCGTGCTCGGCTGGGTGTTCCAGGGCGGTCACGGGGGCTCGCTGCTCGGCTTCACCTCCTACGGAGGGATCGTCGACTGGCTGCCGGTCTTCATGTTCGTCATCCTGTTCGGCCTGAGCATGGACTACCACATCTTCATCCTCAGCCGGATCCGCGAACGCCGGTCGGGAGGCGCCGGTCCGCGCGAGGCGATCGTCGGTGGCGTCGGCGCCAGCGCCGGCGTCGTGACCAGCGCCGCCGTCATCATGACCGCGGCCTTCAGCGTCTTCGTCGTGCTGACCGCGATCGAGTACAAGATGATGGGCGTCGGATTGTCCGTGGCCATTCTGATCGACGCCACCCTCGTACGCGGCGTGCTCCTCCCGGCCGCCCTGGCCCTGCTCGGCGACCGGGCGTGGGGAGGCCGATCCGGAGGAGTTCCGGACGGGCTCCGGGCGAGCCCGCTGAGCCCGGACAGGAGCGAAGCCCTCGGCTGAGAGGGGCTGGGTCGCCCCGGCGGGTGGGTTGCGGACCCGCCGGGGCGACCGCCTCTCCCGGCGGAGGGCCGGTTGGTCGCCGTCGTCTAGCGGACGGTCAGGTCCGCGGACCTGCCGCCGGCGACGATCTTGTACTGGCCGGGGATGACCGACCGAGTGGAAGAACCGTCGATGTCGCCCTGCGTCACGGCCAGGCGCGACAGCGGGAACGTCAGCGAGACGGTCGTGGACTGGCCGGCCCTGAGCGGCACGCGGGTGTAGGCGACCAGACGGTTCGGCGGGACGAGGATGCGGCTGACCGGCTGCTGGGCGAAGACCGGCACCACCATGTCACCGTCGCGCGACCCGGTGTTGGCGACCTTCACCGACACCTTCACCGTGCTGCCGCCCGACACCGAGACGCCGTTCACCGCGTACGAGGTGTAGGACAGGCCCGCGCCGAAGCCGAACAGCGGATCGTAGGACGAGCTGGTACCGGAGTTGGTGCCCGCCAGCTGCTGGTAGAACATCGGCTCGTCGCCGGCGACCTTCGGCCACGACACCGGCAGGCGGCCGCTCGGGTTCGCCTTGCCGAACAGGACGTTCGCCACCGCCGTACCGCCCTCGCTGCCCGGCAGCCAGGACATGAGCAGCTGCTTGGCGTCGGCGGCGCCGCCGAGGGCGAGAGGCCGCCCGGCCACGACCACCACGATCACCGGCTTGCCGGTGGCCTGTAGGTCGTCGACCAGCTTCTGCTGGTCGGCGGCCAGTTCGGGCGTCTCGTTGTCGTTGGCGCCCTCGGCGCCGGGCTTCTCGCCGACCACGACGACGGCCGCGTCCGCGCCCTTGGTCTGGTCGACCGCGTCTCCGGAGTCCTTGACCAGCTTGGCGTGGTCGCCGATGAGGTTCTTGATGCCCTGGTAGATCGTGACGCCCGGGTCGTCGACGCCGTCCGGGATGCCCTGCCAGCCGATCGTCCAGCCGCCGTCCTGGTTCGGGATGGAGTCGGCGCTGGGGCCGGTCACGACGACCTTGCCGAGGCCGGTCGACAGCGGCAGCACGTTCCCGTCGTTCTTCAGCAGCGTCTGGGACTCGGTGGCGGCCTGGACCGCGAGATCCTTGTCGGCGCCGAGCACGATGCCGTTCGCCTGGGAGGCGTCGACGTACGGGTGGTCGAACAGGCCGAGCTTGAACTTCAGCGTGAGGATCCGCGAGACGGCCTCGTCGATCCGCTGCTTGGAGACCTTGCCGCTCTTGACGTCGGAGATCAGCCCGTTGACGAAGCCGTCGACGCTGCCCGGCTGGATCATCGCCATGTCCACGCCCGCGTTGACCGCGATGGCCGCCGCGCCGGCGTACGAGTCACTGAGGTGGTACGCCGTCTGCAGGTTCTCGACGTCCTGCCAGTCGCTGACGACGACGCCCTTGAAGCCCCACTGGCGGCGCAGCAGGTCGGTGAGCAGGTAGTGCGACGCGTGCGCCGGGATCCCGTTGATCGAGCCGGAGTTCGCCATGAGGGTCAGCGCGCCGGCGTCGACGGCCGCCTTGTACGCCGGCAGGAACGTGTCCTGCAACTCGCGCTGGTCGATGTGCGCCTCGGTGCGGTCGTGGCCCGAGAACGGCGCGGAGTAGCCGGCGAAGTGCTTCACCGTGCCCGCGACCTGCCCCGTCTTCTGCAGGCCCTGGATCGTGGCGGCACCGAGCGAGCCCGCGAGGTACGGGTCCTCGGAGTAGGTCTCGTAGTAGCGGCCCCACCGCGTGTCACGGGAGATGTCCTCGACCGGGGCGAAGTCCCACTGCGGGCCGGTCGCCTTCACCGCGCGGGAGGTCGACTCGCCCATCTGCTCGGCGAGCCGTGGGTCCCAGGTCGCGCCGATGCCGACCTGCTGGGGGAACTTCGTCGCGCCGAGGACGTTGTTGTGCCCGTGCACGGCGTCCACGCCGTACACGATCGGGATGTGCAGCCGTGAGTGGTCGATCGCGTACTTCTGGATCGTGTTGACCATGTCCGCCCAGTCCTTGGGCGTGTTCTGCGGCGGCGTCTCCCCGCCGCCGGACAGCACCGAGCCGGCCTTCAGATCGACCAGGACGTGCTTCATGCACGAGTCGACGAGCGCGCCGCCGGCCCACTGGCAGTCGCCCTGCATGTTGAGGACCGCGGGCTGGGTCATCTGACCGACCTTCTCCTCCAGCGTCATGCGCTTGAGCAGGTCGGCCACGCGTGCGGGGACGGGGGCGTGCGGGTCCTGATAGCCGGACTGGGCGCTGGCGCCGGTCGCGCTCAACGCCAGTCCGGAGAGGACAAGGGTGACGGCCAGCCCGATATGGGCGGCTCTGGACCTCAGTCTCATGACGCGTGTCTCCAGGCGGGGGATCAAGAAGAGGCTCTGTGATCAAAGACCCAGCCGAAGATCAAATCAAGGCTTGAATTAAGTTTGGCCGAAGCCTGCCAGAATCGTTCAAGGGTTGAACGTGACCTGGAGGACGAGCGCCAGCGCGCCGAGCACCTCGGCGCGGTCGCCGAGGACCCCCGGCACGATCGACACCAGCGAGGCCGCGCTGGAGATCGCCGATCGGCTCACCGCCTCGGCCATCGGATCCAGCAGCAGGTCGCCGGCCCGTCCCAGGTCGCCGCCGACGACGACCCGCGTCGGGTTCAGCAGGTTGCAGAGGCTGGCCACGCCCGCGCCGACGTAACGGCCGGCGTCGCCGACGGCGCGGCGGCAGGGCGCGTCGCCGGCCAGGGCCAGCTCGACGATGCGCGCGGTG